>JAPPDO010000255.1 GCA_028821635.1 Ekhidna sp. | reverse complement strand
TGCAATGATACAACACTGTTTTTATGATTGCAAGTTTTTTTTAACTTTTTTTTCTCTCCGGGTGTGATTTGTCTTGAACAGGATTTATTTGATTGTTAGGATTGCTATGATTTTTGTTTTTGTTTGTATCATGCCTTCGCTGACCAAACTAACTAACGATTGAACCACAGAGGGCACACAAAGGGCACCAAGAAGTCATGGAGGGCACGGAGAGAGATTTGCAACAACCCCCATCTAGGTGTAGTTTGTAATTGCACCTTGATATTTATTCTTGTTTATTCCCTTGCTAAAGGACTGGCAAAACATATTAAAGCATGGATACAATCCACGATACAATCTACGCTTAGGCTAGGTGGCTCTTTGTGGGGATTATCGGCTCTTAAAAAGCGGCTCACTAACTGACCGAAAGGACTATATCTTTGTTTTCATTCCAAAACAAAAAAGCATGTATCGCTGTTGTTTTTTCCTTTTCCTGTGAATATATGGATAAAAGATCAATCGCTATTCTTGGCTCTACGGGCTCCATTGGTACTCAGACTTTGGAGGTGGTCAGTAAGCATAAAGAAAAGTTTGAGGTAGAAGTTATCACAGCTCAGCATAATGCTGAGTTGCTTATTGAGCAAGGAAGATTGTTTCAGCCGAATTGTGCGGTCATTGGCAACGATAAGCTATACGATCGGGTCTTTGATGCACTTGATCCGCTAGGTATAAAAGTTTATTCCGGTGAAAAGGCCATCGCCTCTGTGGTTGAGATGGAGTCGATAGATGTGGTTGTGAGTGCGTTGGTTGGATGTGCCGGCCTTCTGCCAACGATCAATGCTGTAAAATCAGGGAAGACTATCGCTCTGGCTAACAAAGAAACCCTTGTGGTCGCAGGATCGTTGATTACAACACTTGCCCGTGAGCATGGCGTGGATATTCTTCCGATTGACTCTGAGCACTCTGCCATCTTCCAGTGTCTCGTTGGGGAATTTCATAATCCTATTGAAAGACTTATTTTGACAGCTTCAGGAGGTCCTTTTAGGGGGAAGGATCGAAGTTTTTGTGCAGAGGTAAAAAAAGAGCAGGCACTAAAGCATCCCAACTGGAATATGGGAGCGAAGATTACTGTAGATTCGGCCACCATGGTGAACAAAGGATTAGAGGTCATTGAGGCAAAATGGTTGTTTGCTGTAGACTTTGACCAGATTGAAGTCATTGTCCATCCTCAATCGATCATCCATTCTTTAGTCCAATTTGAAGATGCTTCGGTAAAGGCTCAACTGGGACTTCCTGATATGAGAGTTCCGATACAGTTTGCACTGAGTTATCCCGAAAGGCTTCATTCCGATTTTCCAAGATTCAATTTTTCGGATTATCCCAACCTGACTTTTGAAGAACCTGATACAGCGACTTTTAGAAACCTTACACTGGCCATTGAAGCGGGCAGAAAAGGAGGTAATCTGCCGTGTATTTTGAATGCAGCTAATGAAATTGCAGTTAAAGGATTTTTGGAAGACCGTGTGGGCTTCCTCGAAATTTCGGATGTGATTGAATCTTGCATGGCAAAGGTGAGTTATATTCGCAGTCCTTTATTGGAGGATTTCATAGCAACGGATAAAGAAACCAGAATTAAAGCACTCGAATTAATCAGATAAATGGAAACAATAATAATGGTTGGCCAGCTTTTATTAGGGCTGTCTATCTTGGTAGGCGTTCACGAATGGGGACACTTAATTGCGGCAAAGATTTTTGGAATGAAAGTGGAGAAGTATTCCATCGGCTTTCCACCAAAAATCTGGGGCAAGCGGTTCGGAGAAACCGAATACTCTATTGGGGCAATCCCTTTGGGCGGTTTTGTGAAGATAGCCGGAATGATTGACGAATCGCTTGATACAAAATCAATGAGTGCAGAACCCGAGCCGTGGGAATTTAGAGCAAAACCCGCATGGCAGCGTCTGATAGTGATGATGGGGGGTATTTTGGTCAACTTGGCTCTCGGCATTATCATTTTTATTGTTTTGGCACTGGTTAATGGAGAGGCCTACTTAACAAAAGAAGAATTAAACAAAAACGGGATCGTTGCCCATGATTTGGGTGAGCAGTTGGGATTTCAGACCGGCGACAGGGTTTTATCCATCAATGGCAAGGATTTTGAGCGATTTTCGGATATTATAAGTCCAAATCTGCTTCTCGAAAGCGACAGCTATTACACCGTTCAGCGGGATGGTCAAGAAGTAAGAGTTAATCTGCCAAATGATTTTATTGGAAAAATCGCTAACAGGCAAAGCAGGGATTCAGTAATCAGTCCAAGAATACCCTTCTCCATAGGCTCCGTTGTTCAAAAAAGTAATGCCGCATTGGCTGGGCTGGAATCCGGTGACAGGATTATTGCAATGGACGGGGAGATGATAAATTATTATGATGAGGTGACAGCCTTTTTGGCTACAAAAAAAGGGGAAGAGGTCAATTTATTGATTGAAAGAAACGGAGCTAAGAAAGAATTAACTGCTCAAGTCACTGATGAGGGAACTATTGGATTTTATGTTCAGACAGAGCTAAATTTCACAAAACGTGACTTTAAATTTTTTGAAGCTGTCGGAACCGGTACCTCCGAAGGCTTCCTTTTCCTCTGGCTGAATATTAAGGGTTTTAAAAAAATATTCTCTGGAGATATTGATCCCAGAAAATCTGTCATGGGTCCGATTGGTATTATGAAACAATTTGGAGGAAACTGGGACTGGAATCGTTTCTGGTCGCTGGTAGCCATGCTTTCCATGATTCTGGCATTCATGAATTTTCTTCCAATTCCCGCATTAGACGGGGGTCATGTGATGTTTTTAACTTGGGAAATTATTAGCGGAAGAGAGCCTTCCGATCGTTTTCTTGAAAATGCACAAAAATTTGGGATGATAATTTTGTTGTCATTGACGGTCTTCATCATAGCCAATGACATCATCAACTTTTAGAATCCTCGCTCGTTGGCTTCTAACTCATCCAATGTTTTAGGAGCCTCTCTGTAAATTTCAAACTCTACCCTTCTGTTGAGTTTTCTATCCTCCGCCGTCCGTTCATTTTCTATTATTGGTCTTGTATTTCCAAAGCCCTGAGATAAGACCCTCTCCTCCAGGATTCCTGCGAAAATCACGATGTAATCTTCAATCACTTGTGCTCTATCCTTAGATAATTGCAAGTTTTTATCAGGATCACCTACTGAATCAGTGTGACCGGATATCTTCAGTTTGAATTCTAAATTGTCATATAAAAAGTTGACAATTTTATTTAAGTCTGCATACATCTCTGTCTTGAGGTCAGACTTACCTACATCAAATTCAATGGATTCAAACTTTACTTTGGAGGCAATCGGTTCTGTGACTTTGCTTAACTCAAGCGACCCGTCAAGGTAAAAGATCTCTTCGATTCTAAAAAAATCATCGCCCTGAAGTATGAGCAGATAGTTTCTATTGTTCACAAGATTGAACTCAAATGAGCCATCTTTTTTAAGAAATTTTGGAGCTACCTCCTGGCCTCTATCTAAATCTACAATGGAGACAATCCCCGCAAAAGGCGCACCGGTCAGTGAATCAGTGAGGGTGCCTGTAACCGGCGTGGTAGCTTCAGGCTGCGCATCCATTGGTAGGGGGAATGAATAAATATCCTGCTTATCTATGTCTTTCGACGAAGACCTTGCATAAAACAAAAACTCTGATTTAGAATCAACCGTAAAGTAAAGCTCGCTGCCTCTGCCATTTACTAATGGTCCAATGTTTTGAGGCTCAGTCCAGTAACCGTCCACATGATAAGCCTTATAAATATCAAATTCACCAAAGTTATACAACTGTCCATCCGAACTAAAGTAAAGAACATCATGAACCGGATGATAAAATGGACTGAGGTCATTCTTTCTGGTGTTAATCACCGGGCCTAGGTTTAAAGCAGGCTGCCAATCTCCTTTTTTATTCTTAGTAGAATAATAAATATCCGATAATCCAAATCCTCCCAATCTATCGGAGGCAAAAAACAAGGTATCTCCTGTGCGAGACAATGCCGGATGCGAGTCCCAGGCCACACTGTTAATTGCCGGCCCTAGATTCTTTGGAGCGGCCCATGTGCTGTCATCTTCTAACGTTGAAATAAACAGGTCACAGTGCCCGATAATGCCGGGACTGAAACACCTTGAAAAAACAAGTGTCTTGCCGTCACTACTTATACATGGCGAGCCTTCATTATATTTGGTATTTAAGTCATCAATCGGAGAAGCCTTAGACCAGGTTTTGTAGTGGTCTTTTTTGCTAATGTATAAATCCTCATCAGGCTTAAATGTAATACTTCGATCTGCCAGCTTTCTCTTTGAAGTGAATAATAATATGTCATTATTTATGCTCAGTGAGGGGCCATAGTCTGCACTACGACTATTGACAAGTGCTCCCATATTTAAGAGTACACCTCTGGGAGGTCTCAATGTATCGATCAGCTTTCGGTGCTCAACCAACTCATAATAATAATCAATTGGAACAAACTGCTCCGCAGCCTGTCTGTTCAGTGAGTCATAGTAAAGTTCAATTTCTTTAATATCAATCCCTTTATAATGATGCCTCAGTACCATCCTGTATAAGGTCTTAGCCTCGTTGGGATCACCGAAAAGTTCGGTCATTTTAGCTAATTTCCAAATAAGCTGCGTATCCTTATAGAAATTTTGAATCCCAAACTTCCCAACATATCTTTTAAGTTCTCTGTAATAGGCTTCCCAATGCCCCAATCTGTCAAGTTGATTAATTTTTTTTAGTTGAGGTTCATTATAATATTTTGGGTATCTGTTGACTCCTCTGAATTCATAAACGTTGTAAACAATATCATGGGATGCAGAATCAATCAATATTGGCAATTCGTTTTCATTTTTCTGAGCAAAAACGAACGAACTCAAAAAAGTTAAAAAGAATCTAATTTGGTACTTAATCAGTTTTATCATACTGCCGATTAGTCAGTAAAGAATCAATATTTAGGCTAAAATTACTACTATTTAGATCAATCTTTTATCTTGGCATAACGATTGAGCTAACTTAGCCACTAAAATAAAAAGTTGAATTTCAAAAAATCTGCCAGCCTGACATTTATGGGAGAAGTAGCATTCAAGACGACTCTTTTTCCGGAATTCATAAATGAAGACCCCGAGGAATTAATACAAGTAATCGCTCCGGAGGAAAATCAGGTTGATGATAAACATCTTCCCAACCGACTGCCGGTGCTGCCGATTAAAAATACCGTTCTTTTTCCCGGAGTGGTACTTCCAATTACAGTAGGCCGAACAAAGTCTGTAAAGCTTGTCAAAAAAGCCTACAACGGGGATCGCATAATCGGAGTCGTCGCCCAAAAAAACGTAAAAACGGAAGACCCCTCTTTTGAAGATTTATTTGGAACAGGCACGATTGCAAAACTCATCAAAATAATTGTACTTCCGGACGGAAATACTACGATCATCATTCAGGGTCAAAAACGCTTTAAAATCAATGAAGGAATACAGGAAGAACCCCACCATCTCGTTGGGTATCAGCTATTGCCCGATAAGTCAGTACCAATTTCCAAAAAGGAACAAAGAGCGATTATTCAGTCGCTGAAGGACACCGCAAGTGAAATCATGAATCTAAGCCCCGAAATCCCCAAGGAGGCAAAGGTGGCTATTGATAACATTGATGATTTCAATTTCCTAACCCATTTCCTATCCTCCAATATCAATGCTGAGGTAGCTGAAAAGCAGAAATTATTGGAAATTAATGATCCAAAAGATCGCTCGGAAAAGCTGTTACAATTTATGCTAAGGGATTTACACATGCTCCAACTGAGAAGGGAAATTCAGGAAAAAGTGCATACGGACATTGATCAGCAGCAACGAGACTACTTTCTCAGACAACAAATTCGTGTGCTGCAAGACGAACTTGGTCAGGATGGTCCCGATCAGGAGGTGGAAGCCCTGAGAAAAAGAGGTCATGAAAAGGACTGGGCGAAGGAGACAAAAGTTCATTTT
>JAPPDO010000290.1 GCA_028821635.1 Ekhidna sp. | reverse complement strand
CTGTGAACAATGTCTCGGATAACTTTTCTGAAACCGATATAGATTTTAATAATTATCTGGTGCTCACCGTTTTTTTACAAGTGATAAAAACAGGCAGTACCGTTGAAGTAAAGTCTGTTAATGAAGAGAAGAGTAGGATTCATATATCTTATACTTTTGACATTTCTACGGCAACGATACCTGTGATTGGGCAACCTTTTCATATTGTAAAAATCCCAAAAACGAATAAAACTATTGAATTTGAATGTATCGCACCTGAGGCATTGAAAAATAGTAAATGGTTTTAAAATATAGAAAACTAAAAAACGAATACTATGTATGTATCTATTTTGAAATGGATTCTTTTAGGATTAATCTTATTTTAACTAAATTGAATTAACTTTAACATAATTAATTATGAAAATTAAGTTCTACATTTTAGCTTTTTTATTACTCTTTGGTTTCTCACTAATGGGGCAAAAGAAAAACTACTATTATTACAATAATCAAAAAATATACATTAATATAGATAGAGAGTTTATTAGTATTAACTCGGCTAGCAATCTAAATTTCCTTAACAATTATTCTACGAACTATATATCAAAGACTGAATTTATTGAAAATAAATGTAGATCTTATGCTATACCAACAGATAAAAAGGCTCAAAACAGAGTCAATTTAAAAAACTATTATTCCGAGGTTAAAGTAAAAAATACAATAAAGAGTAGCGTATCAAATTACACTAATTTTATCAATTTACTAAATAAAAATTCTAATACCACGAAAGTCTCCCCTTGTTTTAGAACAGTAAGTGGAGAGCGACTAGGCCTAACAAATAATTTTTATGTAAAAATTGGTTCAGTTTCAGATGTAACTACTTTATACAATTATGCTAAAACTAATAATCTAGAAATAATTGGTAAAGACCCTTATATGCCAAATTGGTACATTTTATGTTGCACTAAAAATAATACGAAGAATTCACTAGAATATGCAAATCAATTCCACGAGTCTGGTTTATTCATAACTGCTGAGCCTGAATTTATTTATCATGACTTAGAAACAACTAATGATTCTTTTTATTCAAGTCAATGGGGCTTAAAAAATACAGGCCAATACAATTCTTCTCATTCTGATATAGATGTAAATGCCGAGCAAGCATGGAAGATTACTAGAGGAGACAAAATAAAGGTAGCTATATATGATCATGGATTCGAGATGAATCATCCTGATTTAGCATCAAATACATTTGGAAATGGATTTGATGCTACAACAGGAACTTCTCCATCACAGGTAAGGGGAAGTCATGGTACAGCTTGTGCTGGTATTATTGGAGCAGTTCAAAACAATAAATTAGGAGTAAGTGGAATTGCACCAAGCTCTAGTATTGTCTCTATAAGCATAAATTTATTCTTTTCTGACACTCCCGCTCAATTAGCGAGTGGCTTTAGTTGGGCATGGCAAAACGGCGTTGAGGTAATTAGCAATTCATGGGGCGGTTATGCCCCCTCTGGTATTATAACAGATGCAATTGATAATGCTTTAACAAAGGGTAGAAATGGTAAAGGTTGCATAGTTGTATTTGCGTCAGGAAATGAAAATAACACAAATATCAGATATCCGGGTAGTGCGGTTCCAGAAGTATTAGTTGTTGGTGCAATATCTCCATGTGGAGAAAGAAAAAATCCAAATTCATGTGATGGCGAAGCCTGGGGGAGCAACTATGGTAACAGCCTAGATGTTGTAGCACCCGGCGTTTTAATTCCAACCACAGACAGGCAGGGAAATAATGGATACAATACTGGTTTGCGTTTACATCCTCTTCTTGGAGGTAAATTAGTTTCCAGTGACTTTTCAGATAAAAATTATACAGTATGGTTTAATGGTACCTCAGCTGCATGTCCCCACGTAGCAGGCGTAGCGGCTTTGATATTATCTGTGAATCCAACCTTAACTGCAAAGGAAGTTAATGCGATTATCGAAAGCACCGCTCAGAAAGTAGGAGGTTATTCTTATACCAATACTTTAAACAGACCCAATGGCACATGGAATAATGAAATGGGGTATGGCTTAGTGGATGCTCACGCCGCCGTTCAAAAAGCTCAACAACTTTGTGAGGCTAAACTTGGGAGTGTTAGTGCTGTTCGCTACAATGAATGTAAAACCATTAACCTGAGTAATAGTTGCAATAGCTCAGTCACCTGGACTGCCTCTTCCCATGTCACGATTGTCTCTAAGAGCAACTCAAAGGTCACTATTCGGGGTAAGTCCTGCACCTCCGGCTCGGGCTGGGTCAAGGCTACCCTGCGCAATGGCAAAGTGCTGACGGATACATTTAAGTACGTGACCCTTCCTGTCATCAAATTTGGAGATACTTCGCTGACCGGAGAACTCCTTGCACTTGGAGGCCTCCATTCACCATTTGTTGTAACAACAGTAAATTATCCTGCTGTAACTATCCGTGAAGGTGACAGGATACCCTTGAACGTGTAGGGAGCGTCCTCTGTTCAATGGAAAAACGCTCGTCGCTCCTCATCCGGGCATGTACCCATACCCTACTCAGGCTGTTATGGTGCCTTAAGGAGTCACCCCAATAGTCTTCCGTCAGCGCAGGCATCCAACCTGCTGAATTATTACTTCATTCAGTCCTCCACTCCGCAGGTTTCTTGGGAATACCGCAGCCCTCCCATCATATTACAGTCCAAAGGCAGTGGTATCATCGAAGTGGAGCTGACTGCCAAAAATGTGTGCGGTTGTACAACGGCAGTGAACCACTACCTGGTTAGTGTGTCCCCTTCCAGCAGTTCTTTGGGAGGCCATTCGCTTACTGTCTCCCCCAATCCGGCCACTGCGAGTGTAAATATACAGGTGAAGGCACCACCATTCCAAAGAAGCCCTGAAGAGGATAAGCAGGCCGCCATGGAAGACTGCTGCCGGAAGTTCCTTGCTGATCCGCTTTCCGATATGCGCCCGTATCCTGAGTGCTGTAAGTATCAGCAGCAGGCATCTTCACGTCCTCCCATTCCCTTCGGAGATATTAGAGCCTCAATCTTTGTTTACACGTTAAAGGTTGTTCAAATCTCGACGAGGTCGGTGCGTCATACGGCGGGTTTTTCACTTCAAAAAGGCTCTTCCAAGACGGTATCCTTAAATGTAAGCGCATGGCCGAAGGGTTTGTATGTGGTTAACGTCGTTACCAATGAGGGACACCACATACCCGAACAATCGTGATTAAGTGAACAGGCAGGCGTTCACGGATCGGAGGGTCAGCATAAAATATCCAAAAAAGTATTTAAATCAGGCTTTTTATCTTTTTAGGTTTAATCAACTGCCCAACGGGCGTTTGTTGAAGTTTATCAAAGAGTAGGGGAGACCTAACAGGTGTTAAGATTTGCCAGGTTTCTATTATAAAATAATCTTAAAATGGATAAAATATGGGATCTACTAAAATAATCATTTGCTCATATCGCTGTGCAGGGGTTATTTACATTTTAGAGAAACGGCCAAATTTAGGATTCAACGAATAAGGGCAAGTCACTTTATTGCAAAGGGTAAGCATGGCATTAGCCAAATACCGGATCAATAATCGTAAGATTCATTTGCAGACGTAACAACCTCCCAAGTATGATCGGATAACAGCCTGACCTTGGCCTCGAATGAAGCATAAGGGAACGATTTGCCCCACTCCTCCGGACTCACCATAGATAGAATATCTTTACCGTTGCTTTTATGATAGAGGTAATAAACTTTACCAATCACAGGCTGAAAAGAAATGCTTGCACGGTAAATTCGCTCAGAGGCATTGACCCTGCTTTTAAGGTATTTGGCTTGCTCAATTAACGTTTGCATCTGCTCGTAAAGCTGCCTGAATTGACGGTCTGTTTGATCATACATCGCTGCCACTGCATTCCCTTTTATCCTGCCCTTATCCGTCGGCTTAATGATGGCACTACCGGCATGATGCGCATATGCGATCAATGCGGGAAGATTAGTTATTTTATCCTTTTCTTTATCCAGATCAATTTGATATATATCTATCTTATTCTCTTTCATTTTCTTTTTCAATTTTACTCCTTTCCCAAGGTGGAACGGTTCTTTTACTAAAATCTATTGCCAACAGAATGAGAATTAGCAAAAAAATAAAAGACCCCACCAGAAAATACTTTTTTGATTTACTCATACCAGCATTTGAACTGATAAAGCTGAAAAATAGTTTAAATGATTATGACAGTAGAGGGAAAGATCATTGAAAAATTTGATGCTCAAGCCATCAATGAATCCTTTAAAAAAAGGGAATTTGTCTTGGAGTATGCCGAGAATCCTCAATATCCGGAGTTTTTGAAATTTGAACTCATCCAGAGTAATTGCGAACAGCTTGATGAGATTGAATCCGGAGATGAGGTGGTAGTGCACTTTAATCTGAAAGGAAGAAAATGGACTGACCCAAAAGGTGAAGTAAAGTATTTCAATAAACTTCAGGCGTGGAGATTAGATAAGAAGTCCTCTTCTATGAATGACGGAACATCTTCAGAACAGGAGTGGACAAAAAACGATTCTTCTGAAGATGATGACTTGCCTTTTTAAGGTCTTGTTTGAAAGATCAGAGATAAATAGTTTCATTTTTCTTGCCTTCTGTCGTTTTGACTAATTCTTAAAATTTGACCCTCTTCTACTGCATATCCTGATTAAACCTGTTGTTTTAAAGCCACTTTAATATCCCATTTCGCAATTAGACGCACCACTTCCGTATTACTGCTAAATCCGGACTGCACTTTAGATTATGAGCGATGGACTCTAAATATATGCTGGCTATATGTCTTTACTAGCCCACACACCTGTACGTGCCTGAACCAAACCACTTCTTCATACTCCCAAAGGTGCGCCCTACTTGATGCTGTTGTTGTCTAATTAATGTGTTTAGTTCACTCCTGTAGGTTGTTTAATACATGATGGTCGGGTACCTCATCCTCTAATCTTAAATGATAAAAAAGCATCATCGAAAGATTTTCAATCACCATATCCTCTACATCTATATCACTTAAATCGTACCAAGTGCCTATTAAGAGCATCTTAAAATAAGAGAAGCCCTAGATAGGCTGACTGCTCCTTTTTGGACTTGCTCTGACGATAGACTTTATCAATGTCATCCGATAGTGAGTTCCATTCTATCAGGGTTTTGATTGCTTTGAAGAAGGTGCTTCTGCGTATGCGAAATAGCTGCATCACTAAAGCCGGCGTAAAGAGAACTTGATTCAAAACTCACGCTTTTAAGCTATAATGTCTTAGTCTTTCGTTAGATCTTATGTACAAAACTCTCAGAGGGTTAAAAGCATGAATTAAACACAACTTCATTAGGCACATTCAAGGGGGTCAAAAATATTTATGTTAATTTTATGTTAACAAAAAGTTGTTAATTACGTAATATTAATTTAATATTGCAGTAACATTAAAAAGAGAGAATTATGAAAAAGCTAGCATTAATGTTGTCTGCCGTTTGTTTTATCCTCTTTGCCAACGGTCAGCAACTATCCGCTGCTAAGGCAGCAGAAGCAACTAACTATAAAGAGGTACTCTCTCAAATTGACTACCCGCTGGCTTCTATGCAAGAGGGGACTGAGGGGAGGGTTATCGTGTCGCTCAAAGTAAATGCAGAAGGCAATCTGGTAAGCCATGAGTTTATCTCATATCCCTGCTCCAAGTTAAAAAGAGCAGTGACTAAAGTATTACCAAACTTAAAATTCACCCCTGCCATCAATCAGCATGGTAATGCAGTGGCGGGGAGAGTCACCATTCCTATTACTTTCAGGTTAGCGATATAGTTTTCCAATATAGATTGGTTTTTGTGCCACCTTGAGCAATCAGGGTGGCATTTTTTATCTATCTTACCCTTTCAAAGTATTGTTATGATTGATAAAGTAGTTGCAAACGCTCAAGCAGCGATTCGGGGGATCAGGGATAATATGACCTTGATGCTTGGAGGTTTTGGCCTCTGCGGCATTCCTGAAAACTGTATCTCCGCACTGGTAGGAGCTAACATAGGGGGTCTTACCTGCATTTCTAACAATGCCGGAGTGGATGATTTCGGCTTAGGCCTTCTTCTTCGGAAAAAAAAAAAAAAAAAG
>JAPPDO010000406.1 GCA_028821635.1 Ekhidna sp. | reverse complement strand
TGATCTGCCCTCTCGGTGCGGCAGACGATGCGGCGGAGGTGGTCATCTTCCCCAACCCTTCGGGCCGCTACTTGGAGGTGCGGTCTCCTGTTGGAGGTACGTTCCAACTACTAAGTTTGAGCGGCAAGCCGTTGCTGAAAGGCACCACGAACACAAGGACAGACATCACCTCCCTGCAAAGCGGCCTCTATTTGGTGCAGTTGCCAAACGGGCATTTGCTGAAGTTTGTGAGGGAGTAGGTAGAGAGAGTTTAGCGTTTTTTGTGTGCATCACGCTTTATTATAAGTCTGCCGCATTTTAATGATTCTAAATCAAACTCAGGCAGGGATTTTCATAAAATAATTATATTTGTATGATAATTGGTTTTGAACAGCTAAACATAGTTGTTTGAATTAAAAGGGAATCTCGTCAAAGTCGAGAGCTGTCCCCGCAACTGTAGTTCCATTCTATGGTTCGGTCTAATCTGAACCCACTGTCCCGACAGGGATGGGAAGGGTACTGAACCGGAATAGCCAGGAGACCTGCCCATTGCATTGATGTATTTTTCTCGGAGGAAGGATAAATACAGTGTTTCTGAAATAATTAGCAATAATGAGATGGGTCATTTTAGTCGCTATCCAGCCACTGCTAACGAGTATATTATTCGGGCAGACGGACACTTTGGCTACTTACTATCTGAAAGAGGTAGTGGTAGAAGATAAGATGCATCAGGCGATCACCGGCCTTGATGAGGTTTACATGGATAGCATGATTCTTTCTAATGCCGAAGGAGCATCCTTTGCGGAACTTGCCAGGGGGGGCGGATTTCAGGAGTTTCGTGCTTACGGAACTAATGGGCTGGCATTGCCTTCCCTTCGAGGTACGGGCAGTTCACATACGGCACTTCTGTGGAATGGTATCAACCTTCAGAGCCCGCTTAATGGTTCGGCAGATTTATCCTTACTGACCATTAACCGTTCGGATCAGATCAGTATTGTGAAGGGAGGGAGTACCACTCAGTTTGGTAATGGTGCAATAGGGGGTGCCATACAGGTGACGAATACCGCAGATTATGGAAAAGGTATTTCTGTGTTTACCTCCCAAGAGGCAGGGAGTTTTGGAAATCATGATGCTAAGTATGGTCTCCAATTCAGTAATCAAAAAGTATCCATTGAGGGTTCTTACTTTCTGCGTTCATTAGACAATGATTATCCCTACACGAACCGTCATACCATTCAACGAGATGAAGAAGTCAGAGAAAACGCTGCCTTGCAACAGTATGGCATCACGGGGGAATTAGAATACAGGCTAAACGATGAGAACATCATAGGTGTCAGGTTATGGGTTCAATCCAATGATTTTGAGATTCCCTCTCCGGTGTTCTCCACTCCTGTCATTGCTTCTCAACGGGACGAAACCAACCGGTACATGGGATACTGGACATTTGGAAAATCCGATTACTCCATTTCGTTCAAGACGGCTTATCTGACCCATTTGACAGCTTATGAAAATGAAACTATCCGTCAGGCTTCAGAAAGTGAATTCGTATCTTCTGTCAATAAATTGGAGTTTGAACGCTACTTAAATGAAAATGAACACCTAATCTTTGGATTAAATTATCGCTATGACGAAGCAAATTCTAATTCTCACGCCGGTTCTCCTGTTCGGGATACGTATGCGGGATATGGCTCTTATTTATTATCTATAGCCTCTTTTAATGTTAATTTAGGTGTCCGGCAGGAAATATTCGATCATCTGCTGTCGCCTTTTTTACCCGCTGTCGGAGTCAATTATAAAATAACCTCTGCCGTTTCCTTGAAGGGGAGTGCTTCCAAAAATTATCGAATCCCGACGTTCAACGATCTCTACTGGAGTGGTGCCGGCGGCGAGGGCAATCCTGACCTTTTAGCGGAGTCCTCCTTCAACGTCGAGTTTGGAATGGTATATGATAAGCCCTCAACCTTCAATTTTAGATCAACTGCATATAGATATGACGTGGACAATTGGATTCAGTGGCGGCCTGACGGGTCTTCAAACTGGACACCGGATAACATAAAAAATGTCCTATCCAAAGGAATAGACTCAAGGCTGGAGCTTGTGATTCGTCAATCTTCAGCCATCAACCTAAAGACGCAGGTAGCCCACCTGTGGTCAGTCGTGACAAATAAGGAAGTCAGTATGCTGGGCAATCCAAAAGAAAAAGGCAAGCAACTGACTTACACGCCGATACACTCCGGATCGGTAGTTTTCTTAATGGACTCCAAACCCCTCAATACAGTAATAGGCTGGAATTATGTGGGTGAACAGTATACGGAAGGCGAAAATCTAAGCATCCGATCGTTAGCACCTTATTCTACCTTAAATATCACTTTGAGCAAAAGCTTGAGCATATTAAAACATGAAATTTCCGTGAAAGGGTCTTTAAACAACCTGCTGAATAAACAGTACGAAAACAGGCGAGGCTACCCGATGTATGGAAGAAACTTTTTAATTGGAATAATAGCAAACGTTAATAAATAATTATGATTAAAAACAGATTTTTTATACTTGGATTAATTGCACTAAGTGCATTGATATCTTCATGTTCAGATGATGACGGGCCGGATAGCCCGAAAGTTGGGTCAGAGGGATTTTACATTGTGAATGAAGGCGCATTTGGAAATGGTAACACCAGTATTTCATTCTATGACCGAAGCGATGACGCGGTAACCAATGATCTTTTTATGAAAGCAAATGGAGTAACACTT
Organism: Ekhidna sp.; assembly: GCA_028821635.1. Taxonomy (GTDB): domain Bacteria; phylum Bacteroidota; class Bacteroidia; order Cytophagales; family Cyclobacteriaceae; genus Ekhidna. The sequence continues at coordinate 3,407 of JAPPDO010000406.1, read as the reverse complement.
GGAGATCAGGCTCAATCCATAGCAGTTCATAATGAGCGAGCATACATTGCAGTGCAGAACTCCTCAAAGATAGAGGTAGTCAAGACGGATGATTTTTCTTCTGTGGCCACCATTAGTGACGGAGTGGAAAGCCCGCGTTATTTTATTGGGGTATCAGACACCAAAGGATATGTATCTGACTGGGGTACTGACGGCCTTAGCGGCTCCGTTCGGGTGATTGACCTTACTACAAATAAGGTCTCGGCCACGATTCAAACAAACAGTCAGGGAGCGAACAGAATGTTATTAGTTGGTAATGAGGTGTTTCTTGCTAACAGCGGAGGGTTAGGCAGAGACAGCACTATTACCGTGATTAACACTACCACAGACAATATTTCCAGGGAGATAAATTTAGCTGACAATCCTGATGGTATGGTGCAGGATGCTAACGGAGATATTTGGGTTACTTACAGAGGGTATAAATTTTATGATCCTGCGAATAATTTTGCAATAGATGAAGATAAAAGCACTCCTGCTTCCATCATTAAAATTTCTACTGAAGGTAAGGTTTTACAAAGACTAGAGCATTCAGATGTAACAGGATGGAGCACTAGCATTAACATCAATTCGACTGGAGATAAAATTTATTATCTTTTCAATAGAAATATCTATGAGATGTCAATTACCGATACTTCATTGCCTTCATCAGCATTTACGAGTGATAGGTACTATGGATTGTCAGTTGATCCCATAACCGATAATGTCATCGGGTGCGAGGCTCCGGATTTTAGTTCCTCCGGGAATATTGACATTTATAACTCAACCGGAACGCTTGAAAGCACCTTTTCGGTCGGGATTGGCCCAAATGGGTGTACTTATCTTTAGTGTCTGTTTAAGTTATGATTGGTTTAACTTCACTGCGGTAAGCTAAATAACCGGCCTATGAAAGTTTGTTCATTTCTTCCGGCAGTTACACAGATGATTTATGATATGGGCTTAGAACGTGACCTTTACGGTGTCACGTTTGAATGCCCTGAAATAGCATTGAAGGAAAAGAAGCGGGTAGTTCGCTGTATTCTGGAGGGAACAAAGTATAGCAGTCAGGAAATAGATAAAATCTTCTCCAAGTCAAAAGCAGACGGCGAAAGTCTCTATTATGTAGATGAGGAGATGCTGCAAAGTATACAACCTGATTTGATTTTTACTCAGGACACGTGTGAAGTGTGTCAGATTGATGCCGCTTGCACGACGGCAGCCGTTTCTAAGTTGGAAAAGGAAGTGGAACTTGTGGAAATCAGTCCGGATTCGTTTGAGGATGTGCTAACGATGGCTAACCTCATTGCGGCTAAAATGGGAAGATTGAAGACTTTTCACAAATACGAACAAAAACTAAGAAACTACATTCGGGAAATCGCTGATACCATTACCCGGGAAAGACTACCGGAAAGAACAGTATCTTTAATTGAATGGATTGACCCGCTCTACAATTGTGGACATTGGATTCCGGATCAGATAAACTTAGCAGGGGGGAATGACGGCTTATCCAGCCCACACGGAGATAGCTACAGAATAACCTGGGAGGCTCTGAAAGATTATGATCCCGAAGTGTTGGTGTTGGCTCCTTGTGGCTATCGGATCAAGCGTTCGCTAGAGGATATGCCCTACTTAACAGGAAAGAAGGGGTGGGACGATTTGAGAGCAGTGAAGAACAATGAAGTCTATCTCATTGAATTTGAATTTTTCACACAGCCGAGTGCGTCTACTTTGGTTGATGGTATCAGGCTGTTAGCTTCCGTGTTTCACCCTGAATATTTTAAACTGCCTTCAAATTTGAAGAATGTAATATTAAAATTTGAGCCACAGCTAATCTTCTTATGATCGACTAGGATCATGACAACTCAAGAACCTACACTTCATGCTTTATTAGTACTCTTTAAAAGTTCATCTAAGTTTCGTTTTTCTTAAACTGCATTTGCGATATAGCCTATATGTCGCCGATTGTCCATGTATGCTGTTTATTTGGTAGTTTTAAGGTATACAATAGAAAGAAAATGACATTAGAAAAAATGAGTTATTTGCAGCAAAACAGATTAGCCGTTTCTTTGCATCACCATGAACGTAGCCAACCGAACGATATTCTGTCATGACAATGTAGAGGTTCTCAGCGGGATCAACTCCAACTGTATAGACCTGATCTATGCAGACCCCCCTTTCAATAAGAAGAAGGTATTTACGGCTCCCATAGGAAGCGCAGCAGAGGGGGCATCGTTCAAGGATATTTTTACACAAGAGGATGTCAAAGAAGAGTGGCTGGAAACAATCAAAGAAGACTGGGACGACATATATAGTTTTTTGATGGGAATTAGAGACATAGAAGGCCGTACAAGCTATAACTTTTGCTACTTAGCCTATATGGCTGTGAGATTAATTGAGTGCCATCGGATACTAAAAAACACGGGCAGTCTTTACTTGCATTGCGATCCAACGATGAGTCACTATTTGAAAATCCTGTTGGATTGCATCTTTGAAGAGAAAAATTTTTGCAATGAAATCGTATGGCAGCGAAATGACAAAAGAGCCAAAGGCAGTCAATTTAAGAGCAAAAAATTTGGAGCAAATACGGACACTATTTTATTCTATACCAAATCCAACAACTATTTTCTAAATACTTCTATTGAACTGAAAGAACTTCTTTCTCCGGATTTTTTGAAAAAGTTTAATCAAGAGGACGAAGACGGCAGAAGATACTACACAGGCATACCTCTGTTTCGTGCCAAATCTATGGGTAGCAGACCGAATCTATGTTATGAGTGGAAGGGATTCAAAAATCCGTACCCGTCGGGCTGGAGATTGAGCAGGGAAAGGCTACAGGAAGAATATGAAAAGGGAAACGTTGTGATCACTAAAGCAGGAAAAGTAGAAAGAAGAAAATACCTGGACGAGTATGAAGGCAATCCTTTAGATAATAATTGGACAGATATCCCCAGAGTAATCGGCAGGGAAAGCGTGGGCTACCCTACCCAGAAGCCCCTGGCATTGTTAGAGCGCATCATCAGGGCCTCCAGTAATGAAGGTGATATGGTCTTAGACCCTTTTTGCGGCTGTGCAACGACGTGCATAGCGGCCGAGCGGCTGAAAAGGAAATGGATAGGGATAGACGTGTCCGTCAAGGCTTATGAACTGGTAAAACAACGTCTTGCCAAAGACGTAGAGCGTGAAGGTGAATTGTTCTATGAAAAGCTGGTAAAGTTTAGCACAGAACCGCCAAAAAGGACCGACCGAGAACCGGATTATTTACTTCAAAAATATGTTTACATCATATCCCATCCCAAGTACGCCGGTGAGTACAAGGTAGGGATCGCCTCTAATGTGACGAATCGTCTTGGAAGCTATCAGACATCTGACCCTAATCGTGAATACAAACTTGA
>JAPPDO010000276.1 GCA_028821635.1 Ekhidna sp. | reverse complement strand
TACACGGTAGGGAGCACTGCTTCGGCAACGGTCATGGTGAATGATGACGATGAGGAGGCCCCGTTGGGAGCAGAGGATACGGAGGAAGCAGTTATCTTCCCCAACCCTTCGGGCCGCTATCTGGAGGTGCGATCTCCGATCAGAGGCACGTTCCAACTACTAAGTTTGAGTGGCAAGCCACTGCTGAAAGGCCCCACCAACACCCAAATGGACATAGCGTCCCTGCACAGCGGCTTGTACCTCGTGCAGCTACCGGACGGGCATTTGTTGAAGTTTGTGAGGGAGTAGTAGAAATCTTGGAGTGTTTTGAAAAACTCCAAGGTTTTATTACAAAACAACCTCGTCTCAGGGAAAAATAACCCCGTGTCAAAGAAAAATAACTCCGTTTTAGACAAAAATGTCTGCGGATGAGGAGAAAATAACCTCATTTTAAGTAAAAATGACCCCGTCCCAGTTAAAAACAACCTCGTATCCAACAAAAATGACTGCACTTTTGAAATAGCCCCAGTTATCAGTCATGAACAAAAATGACAATACATTCTACCATTTAGGAATACCCACTTCAACTCCTTAGTTTCAGATCGATGAGTTTTTATCAGATTTGAATTATTTGCCATATCGGACATGTTTCATGCCAACCTTCAAAGGGAATAGATGTTAAATAGAGGTGGGAATTTTAACAGAATAAGGCTCACTATGATTTTATTGGTCACCGGATATCAATACAAATTCCGGGAGCGTACTGCATCTTTTTTTATCGTAAGATGGTCTGCCGGTTCGGTCTTCCAACAGAGGTATCATCGTAACAGGCTGCTATCTCTTCGAGCAGATAATGTCATACATTACCGTACAAGTACTCGTTATATGATATAGCTTCATGGATCAGGTTACAACCATTACATTTTTCCGGTATGCGGGCCTTGAGAAAGTATGGGCTTTAAGTATGATGCAATTTGCACACCGATATTTGGTGAAAACTTCGGGCCTCACGTTCTATAAGTTACTAGGCACCGGCAAAGGAGATGGGTTTAGTCCCTGGCCTGACTATTCCAGCTACGCATTACTGCAAGTTTGGGATAATGAACAAGCGGCGGATTGTTTTTTTCAATCTAATCCGCTTAGTTTAAAATATCACAGGCACAGTTTAGAGCGTTGGACGCTTTATATGCGTGTGGTAAAAGCGGACGGTCAGTGGTCTGGGGAAAATCCTTTTATTACGCATGTATCCGATAACATTGGATCCGTGGCGATCATTACTCGTGCCACCATAAAAGCCAGCAAGCTAAGGACCTTTTGGAGCTATGTTCCTACTTCGGGAAAGCCACTCAAAAGAAATGAAGGTCTTCTTTATACAAAAGGAATTGGGGAGGTACCATTCTTGCAGATGGCTACTTTCAGTCTGTGGAAGGATGAGGATTCGATGAAGAAATTTGCCTATCAAAGCAAGGAACACGGCAAGGCTATTGCTTTGACCAAGTCATTGAATTGGTACAAAGAGGAGCTTTTTGCCCGTTTTTATCCCTACAGATCGGAGGGAACCTGGCATGGTCAAGCCCCGTTAATTTCAGAAAATCGACTTCAATAATGCTTTTTGGAAGATACGCTTATTGAGTGAAAGCATAATTTTCACATCTTCGCAAAGCGTGCTTTCTTCATCTAAAAATCGGAAGAGTGTTTTAGCCTCGTGTTCTGTGTAAAGCGTTTGGAAAATTTCCGGACCGAGGTCATTTCTCTCTTTTAAGACACGCAGAAAGATCGTGTCGTACAATCTGAACCGACTTTTTGCTACGTTTTTTTGAGGTGGTTGTTGTTTTTTTATATTTTTAACAATCTTCCCAGAGTACCGCTCTGCGTTTTTAAAAGAATAGCCGGATGAGGGTCGAACCCAACCGCCGGCAGTTCCTATTTTGGTGATCACCTCTGAGTGATGTCTGTGAAAAGGATAATTCGACATTGGAATTACCCCTACTTCCACCTCTTCTATGGTGTAATTTGAAGTTTTTAGATAAACGGAGATGTAGTTTCTGAGTTTTTCTTTGTAAGCTGAATTCGGGATCATTCCCTCATTGAAAAGTGTAAATTCAACCAATGCAAAATCGGGTGAGAACGGAAGCACATAGGTGAAACTGGTGTCAGCGTTCCACCGAATCCGATAGTCCATCATGACAATTTCGTCTGTCTTGAAAACAGGCTCTTTTGTTTTGATAAACCAGCCAAGAAAATGCTGAGTCAGTGTTTGATATTCTTCTTTTTTATTGAAGAAGGCTTTAGTTATTCGGCTGTCAAAGATGTGTTGTGACTGATATTCACCACTTGCTGTCTTTATTGAGTGCCTGTCTACATGAAGCACTTCGTCGTGTATCATCGTAAACCGATCCGATGAATTGATTATTTCTTTTGCATAAGCATAAAATTTAGAAGATCGAATGGTCTTATAGTGGTAAGGTTTCAGTGAAATATTGAAGCAGTCTTTCACTCCATAAAACCTGGCTTTATCCCATTTTTTTTCGGCGAGTGCATCCCACTGAGTTGCTCCTTTTTCCCAAAAAGACCAGGTGCGATCGTCCGTATTTTTTGTGTCCTTTTCAAGGATTAAGATTTTTTTGTGCTGAAAAAAAGGATCTTTTGCAAATTGAATTGCCAGATGGAATCCTGCGGCACCGGTTCCAATTATAGCATAATCAAAAGAAGGATTCGACATACAAGCAGCCAAAGAATATCAGTTGTGCAAGATAGAGGTTTACGGAAAACAAGAAATTTAATTCCCGGATCGTAGCTTGAAAAAGCCCATGCAACAGGGCAGCCACCACAAACCAGCCAACATAATTGCTCAAAGGAATTTGCCCCCCTTCCCAGTACCAAAAATCTAACCTTGCTGAATTAGGTTCAATGAAAATGTCCAGTAAAACCATCAAAAATGCTCCCAGTAAGACTTTCAGAAATGAATTATTGATCAGTCTGGAAGCAATACTCCCCGTGATTAAAACAAGCATCGCCCAGTTGATCCCCATCAGAAGCGGTATACCGTCCAGTTTCATACCCAAGTTATCTCCATAGTGATAGTTACCGAAGAGGAATCCATGATGGACACCCAACCACTCCACGAGGATGCCAACAGCGAAAAAGATGTATACTACAAAAGCATGCTTAAACTTTTTAAGCGGCCAAACGATCACTAACAACAGGAAACAAGCCAATAAATTAAGCGGCGTTTTTTCCATGAACCATTCAGTCATACCTAGCGATATTCCAATTAAACCACTGAGATGAAGAAGCCAGATTAATCCAACCGAGACGTTTGATTTTATTGATTTAATGCTCGTTTGTCGCACTCATGAATTGGATATGAAGTCAGAAACTATTTTGGCAGAAAGCAAACAAAGTGGAATTCCTCCCCCCGGGTGTACCGATCCGCCGCAAAAGTAAAGATTCCGTATTGATGAGGAAAAGTTTGGGTGGCGAAGGAATGCGGCAAGTTTTGAATTGCTGGATGTGCCGTAGAGTGACCCTTCGTGGCTTAACGTATCATTTTCAATGCGAACAGGGTCTAATACCTCCTCTGTGACAATCATAGGTTCTAGCTCTTTCTTCAAAACCCGGGAAAGCTTCATCAGTATATTTTGTCTTGATTCTTGCTTAATCTTTTCCCAATCCTGACCTTTATTGCTGGGGGTATTAATCATGACAAACCAATTTTCACAGTTTGCAGGGGCGTGATCTAAATCTTCTTTTGAGGTAATGTTGAGGTAGACCGTCGGGTCATCGGTCACCGTTTTTTCTTTGAAGATAAGGTCAAATTCTTTCTTATAATCTGCCGAAAAGAAGATATTATGCAAGTCCAGTTCTTCAAAAGTCTGACTGACCCCCCAGTAAAAAATCAGAGCAGAACTGGAGCGTTCCTGTTCAAGCACGCGCTTTGGCTTCTTCACCTCTCTGAGAATCGTTTGATAGGCAGAAAAAATATCCATATTACATACCACCTTATCCGCCTCATGTGCTTTATCAGCTACCCGAATCCCTTTTACATTGTGGTTTTCATGAATTACTTCCTCCACTTGAGCGTCAAAATGGAACTTGACTCCTTTGTGTTCAGCTAATCGAAACAGGCTCTGGGAAATCTCATGCATCCCTCCATGCGGATAGTAGGTTCCAAAGCGCATCTCCAATTGTGGGATCAAAGACATAGTTCCCGGAGTCTGATAAGGGTTTGATCCATTGTAGGTAGCATAGCGATTGAAAAGTTGGATTAGTTTAGGATTGTCAAAGTATTTTTCATTTACTGCGTTGAGGCTCTTCATCAAATCCAGTTTGTTTGAATTGATCACCCCTCTGAGTGCATTTTTATTGAAGTAGGTGGAAATTTTGTGCAAAGACTTCTCTAAAAAAAGAGGAGTGACCAAATCGTACTTATTTGCACTGTTGGAGAGGTAGTTTCTGATAGCTTCGGGGCTTTCATTAAATGTTTTGGAGGCAGCGTTAATAAACCGGTCGGTATCAAAATGAGCGGTAAAGCTGGTGCCGTCCTCCCAAAAATAGTTGCAGATGTTCTCCCGTTTTGAGTAATTGAAATGATCTCTTGGGTTCTCTTCAAAAAGTTGGAACAACTCATCAACATATTGGGGCATGGTGAATAATGAGGGTCCGTAATCAAACCGGAATCCCTTTGATTCAAATGCGTGAAGTTTTCCGCCAGCGTAGCCGTTGGCTTCAAATACTTCCACTTCCATCCCCTTTGCTTTAAGTCTCAAGGCCGATGCCAGCCCTGCAACTCCGGAACCAATTATGACCACTTTTCCCATTCAGTGAAGTTAAACTTTTATGAATGTACAATGTTTGGAGTATTTCAAAAAAGAAGTACCGTCTTACGAAAGAACATTTACCGCTCACCGCTGCCATCTGAAAATCGGCTAATACTTTTTTTTTATTTTAACTTATTTTAATGCCCGTCTATTTCAGGAATTGGCTCAAAATACCGAAAGTTGCAGTGAAAAAATACGTAGTTATCTCCAATAAATATGTTAGAAAACGATAATCAAAAATACAATTTGTGGCTTTCCGGGCTTTTGCTGTCAGCCATAGTTTCGTTTGCCGTTTTTTTACGCTGCGAAGACTTTGCCGTTTGGAAAAGAAATAAAGCCATTTTTCAATATCGGGGAGAATTTCAGATGGCAAATTTTGACAGTTATTATTACCTGCAAATCGCCAAAGAAATTCAGGAGGGAACCTATGATAATCTTCAGGAAAACAGACGTGTCCCTGATGGAATGCAGGCTCCGGCAATTCCTCCGCTAATGTCACTCTTGGCGGCTTCAATAAGCAGCATCACGAATATCCCTCTCGCTACCGTTGCCATCTTTCTGCCCGTTTTTCTGGCTTCTTTCTTGGCACCATTAATGTTTTTCTTTTGCCGCAAGCTGCACTTTGGCACCGTTGCAGCTTTAACCACCGCATTGTTCTCCGTGATTTCCCTTACGTATGTTTCCCGAACCCGTATCGGAGTCTTTGACACGGATTGTTTAAATGTGGTTCTCCTCTTACTCAATAGCTATTTATTCTTTCGTTTTGCTGAAATAAAAAATAATCATCGTTATGTGTATCTAGGGCTTGGATTTTTAAATTCCTTTTTATTCATGATGTGGTGGAACACTGCCACAAGCGTGGTTATTCTTTCCGGTATCATTCCGCTTTCGGCTGCTGCTATCTTTTTTTATCCAACTAAGAGGAAGTTTTTTAAATATGGCATTTTAAGCCTGATTATTTTGCTGTGCGGTTACCTCGCCGGAGATGAGGTGGTATCCTATGTTAATCTAGTGCTTGGCAGAAGCAGCAGCTCATTTCCGGATAATATGTCTGTTGCCGAGTTGGAGGCCATAGGGATTAATTCCTTCATCAAAAGAACATCCGATAATAAATTCATCTTCATCGTCACGCTGGTTGGAATGGTGCCGCTGTATTGGAAAATGAGATTAAAAGCACTATTTTTTGCTATTCCCGCTGCGTTAGCGGTGGCCCCCTTTTTTGCAGGTAACCGATTTATCTTATTTTCTGCACCCATACTAGCCATGGGTATAGGGTATGCTGTTCAGATGCTGTTCAATTTCAGGAAATGGATAAAACCAAGTGTGGCGGTCATTATCAC
>JAPPDO010000028.1 GCA_028821635.1 Ekhidna sp. | reverse complement strand
TTTTATACGCAGTCAGGTAATAAAAGTTACTAAAGAAACCTTTTGAATCCTGAAAATATTTAGTAGAATAACGCTCTTTTATAAAAATAAAACAGATAATTCCCTGTTCGGGGTAAAGAAAGCATACAAGTGCATAACTTCATACAGTTTCGTGACCACCTAGTTTTTAAACTGACACACTTATAGGCTGGGCTACAAACTAGACCTAGAAAGGCAAATCCTGCACAAAATAATAATGCATTTGAGGGGTTAGTCTCCTGTCTTTCTCTACTAAAAGAAATTGAAGCAAGGGACTGACTCATAGCTATGAACGTCACTTGCAGCCTTTGACACTGGCACTTTTATTACCACTTATCATGCTTACTTCGGGCTTCAGGGAGGCGAAAGGCAAACCAACGGCCTTGTTTGTAGCTAGGAAATTCCATGACCTACTGAAGAGTGCAGTTAGAATCATAGATGTAGACCTGCGTAATGTGAGTAAAAGAATACCAGCAACTACCCTCAACACTGAAATCATTACCATCCCTACAATGAGTGGGGGAACTCACAGTTGTACCGTCGCTTGGTGGATAACCCCACAGACAACAGCACTTACACTGGAGTGGCCTACCACAAGTATGCCAAGGTCAGTACCTTCGGAGTTACCATCAGCAACACCTTTCCACATCAATATAAATTGTACCAACTTTCAATACTATTCTCAAACAAAAAAGCGATGAATACGAAAGAAATAAACGGTCTAAGTCTTTTGCATAATTCAGGTAGTAAAATAATCAATGCCTGAAAAAATATAAACGCTAGAGAAACCTTCCGGTTATGAGGGGTTTAAATTTCGGATAAGGAAGAAAATTAAAGCTATTTGAGACATTTTAGCATAATGTTATCAATTATGCAATGATCTCGGTCTGTGTAAATTTTCATGATCGGAGTTTAGTTTGTAATTGTGCTACCTATCTTAAACAGGATTGATTTGATTTCCAGGGTTAAGCGTAACCCTTACAAAATACCCATCACTTTAATTCCGTTTATTCAACACATCTCTGATTCTGGCTGCTTTTTCATAGTCTTCCTTGTCTAGTGCTTCAGAAAGTAATTTTTTTAATTCTACCGAACTCATATCATTAAGGTTTGTCTTGAGAGGTTTTTGAGCTTTGGCGTGAGTGATCTCCTCCTCATACTCTTCGGTGAGTACAATCCCTGCTTCCGTAAGGATACTTTCGTTCGAGTAAAAGCCAACATTAAACCTAAGACCGATGGCGATTGCATCTGAAGGTCTGGAGTCAATATCAAAAATTTGCCCATTATGTTCACAGACGATCTTAGCGAAAAAAACTCCTTCTCTGAGATCCGAGATGTGGATTTCTTTTACTGTAACCTCAAAATTGAGTGCAAAAGTTTTAAATAGATCATGGGTCATCGGACGGTTGGGTACGATTTTTTCTATTTCAATGGCAATCGCCTGCGCCTCAAACATCCCTATAATGATAGGAAGCCGTCTATTGCCATCCACTTCCCCCAAAACGAGCGCAAAGGAGCCGGACTGGGATTGACTTGAAGATAACCCCAAAATCTCTAACTCTATTTTATCGCTGGACATTAATTCTGTACCTTCTTGAGGGCATCGGTCAATTTTGGCACTACATTAAAAGCATCTCCGACTACTCCAAAATCAGCCGCTTTGAAGAGTGGTGCCTCCGGGTCTTTGTTGATAGCGAGTATGTATTTTGAAGAGTTTATGCCTGCAAGATGCTGAATCGCGCCGGAAATACCAATAGCAATATAAAGCGACGGACTAACCTTTATGCCGGTTTGTCCTACGTGTTCGTGGTGCGGTCTCCAGTCCATATCCGACACCGGTTTGATACAACCTGTTGCGGCTCCCAGTACTTTGGCGAGATCTTCTATCATCCCCCAGTTCTCCGGCCCTTTTAAGCCCCTCCCTCCGGAGACAACCACGTCTGCTTCCGGCAGAAGAACATTACCTTCTTGTTTTTCGACTTTTAGGATTTTAACCGTAAAATCTGAATCCGCTATTGCGGGTGAGAATTCTACTATTTCGGGACTTTCTCCGTTCTCTTTTACTATCACCGCATTTTTCTTGATGGAGATAATCTTTTTCTCGGCTTTGAGCACCGTATTTGCAAAAGCTTTACCGGTGTAAATACTCCTTTTCACTGTATCACCACTTGGCAAGCCGCTTACATTTGATACCAATGCTGCATCTACTTTTATGGATACACGAGCTGAAACCGGATCGCCCAATGAACTTTTGGCTAATACCAAAAGAGTAGCCTGTTCCTGATTCATTGCTTCTGCAATTACGGAGGAGTAGGCCATAATATTTGGCTGGGCAAGTCTTTCATCAGTAACGTGGAGTACTTTGGAAGCCCCTGCTTTTCCGATTAATTCCACATCCTTCGCTTCTCCAAACACGATAGCCGCTACATCTCCCGCCGTCTCTTTAGCATAGCTTACTGCTTCTAAGGATGATTTTCTTACAAATCCTTCGTCTGTTTCTACAAATGCTAACGCTGTCATTTTATATAACTTTTGCTTCGTTTTTTAATAAATTGACTAATTCGCCGATATTTTCAGGATCAATTAATTTCACATCACCTTTGGCAGGGGGCAGTTCAAAGTCACTCACCTGCGTTTTTGAGACATCACTGGTTGGCTCTCTCACCTCTAGTGGTTTAGTTCTTGCGCTCATAATTCCTCTCATGTTTGGGATTTTCCATTCAGCAATAGGCTCCTGGCATCCGGCAATGAAGGGGAGGGATAACGCTATGTGCTCCTTACCGCCTTCTATTTCTCTTGAAATTTTCGCAGTATTACCTTCTATATCTAATGTCATTACCGGCGAAACAGAAGGTAAACCTAACAGTTCCCCTACCATACTATGCACTTGCCCTCCATTAAAATCAATAGATTCTCTCCCCATTAAAATCAAGTCATATTCAGCACCTTCTGCAACGCTCGCTATTTGTTTTGCCACAAAAAGAGCGTCTTCGGGGAAGGCATTTATTCTTATTGCATCATCTGCGCCGATGGCTAGTGCTTTGCGAATGGTAGGTTCGGTCTCAGCCTCTCCTACATTTAGCACCGTGATTGACCCGCCGGATTGTTCTTTTAGCTCGACTGCTCGAGCAAGTGCGTAGTCATCATATGGACCAATAATAAATTGAACACCGCTTTTATCAAACTTAGTATTTCCGTCTGTGAAGGAGATACGTGATGTTGTATCGGGCACATGCGTAATACAAACTAATATCTTCATTTTATGTACTTAACGTTTATTAAAAAACCCGAAAAGTGTAAAAGTGTTTAGATGACTCCAAAATTGAACCTCGAAGTTAGTAACTATGAATTATTTGATTGGTATAATTTATTCAAATGTAAATTTAATCTTTAACCAGTTTAAGTAAGACAATAAAATGAGCAAACCTGTTTTAGATATTGTGATCATCGGAGCCGGACCCATTGGATTAGCCTGTGGAATTGAAGCTGAAAAAGCCAGCTTGTCCTATGAAATAATTGATAAAGGCTGCCTGGTCAATTCATTATACAACTATCCCAGAAATATGACTTTCTTTTCTACTTCTGACAAATTAGAAATTGGAGGAGTACCATTTATTTCTCATAATCCAAAACCAACACGCTCTGAGGCCCTTGAGTATTACCGAAGGGCAGCCTCTTCTTGGAATCTCAAGACCCGGCTTTATGAAAAAATAGAAAGCGTAAAAAATGAAGGAGATATTTTTTTGATCAGCTCTCAAAAGCAAACGTATAAAGCTAAAAATTTAATCATTGCGACCGGTTTCTATGACCTTCCTTATTTGCTTGGTGTTCCCGGGGAAGACCTCCCAAAAGTGAAACATTATTACGATGAGCCCCACCTTTATTTTAACATGCACGTTGCTGTTGTCGGTGCTGCTAATTCTGCAGTAGATGCTGCATTGGAAGTTTTTAGAAAAGGTGCAAAAAGTGTCTCCATGATCATCAGGGAAGGGGAGATTAACTCCAGAGTAAAATATTGGGTAAGACCTGATATTAATAATCGAATTAAAGAAGGTTCGATCAAGGCTTATTTTGAAAGTAAAATCACAAAAATTGATCGATACGTTATTGATATTTCAACTCCTCAGGGAAACGTTACCCTTCAAAATGATTTTGTGCTCGCAATGACCGGCTACCAACCGGACTTTTCTTTCCTTGAAAGCGTGGGGATTAATATTGGGAAGGATGAGTTTAAAAACCCTGAATATGACACAAAGACGATGGAATCGAATGTGAAAGGAGTTTACCTGGTCGGAGTGATCTGCGGGGGTCTCAAAACCAACGAGTGGTTCATTGAGAATTCAAGAATCCATTCTGAAATAGCTGTAAAGAACATTGTGGAGAATAAGATATGATGGAAATCATTGGACTACTTGCCGCCATACTAACATCTACCGCTTTTGCACCTCAGGCCATTAAGGCAATCCGAACACAAAACACGGAGGGGCTTTCTTTAGGAATGTATTTGATATTTACTGTTGGAATAGCCTGCTGGCTTATTTATGGCATTTACTTAAATGACCTTCCCATTATCCTTGCAAATTCAGTGACGCTTATGTTCTCCATGACAATTCTAATTCTCAAGATTAAACATGGCTGAACTATGAATAAAGATAGAGTCAAATTATTGGAGCAATTCATTAAAGAAGAGCCGGAAAATCCGTTTAATAAGTATGCCTTAGCCATGGAATACTATGATGTGGATAGTCAGGCGGCTTTGCAGCTATTATCATACCTGCAACAGCAGCATCCCTCTTATCTGCCTGCGTACTACCAACTGGCAAACCTACTCCGAGAAGAGGGGAATCGGGAAAGTGCTGATTACATTTTCAAACTTGGAATCAAGCTGGCTGAGGAGTTGAATGATACGAAGACACGCTCAGAACTTCTATCTTCTTATAAAAACTTTCTTTTTGAAAAAGATTGAATTAAAGATTTAGGTACCGTCTCTATCTCTTATATCCGAATCTTTTATGATTGTTCCAGATATATGTTTTGATTTTCAATATTTTAATATACTAAAAAATATAATTTTTTATCCCAAAATCAACTTAATCTATGAGCTTTCCATACTTAACTTGACTCAAATAGTCTTTTAAATTAAACTCAAGGGTCCAAGTACCAAGTAAAAGTCTTTGCAACTGAGTTGTGAATAGCATTAGTATGTTGTCAGACTCAACAGACCTTAACCTTGTTTCCTTCGTTGGAGTTATATCTAATGTCTTACTCTGGTCTGACCAATTTAGTATAGCTACCTTTTTTAAAACCCATACGGAATCAATTCTATTCTCCGGTTCTGTTTTGGAGTTAAGATTATGCAACTTTGATTCTAAAGTTTTGAGTTCTATTGAATCGTAGGCAAAAACAAGTCCAAGAGTTGGAAAGAATGAGAGTTCCTTCCCATATAAGTTTGTTGAGTGAACTACAGGGCTTTCTTTACGTCGATATGCTGTTTTTTTTTAAACTTCTTAATTCGATGAATTTTATTGAAAGAATCTTCTAACGCTGAAGAGTCTAGCTTTAATTTGACTTCAATTACGCAATAAACGAGTTCTATTGGGAAAACCCGATAATTTTCTTCATAGATTATGTGGAGGCATGAGAAACTATCATGAATTATAACGTCACATTCGTTTGATGTCTCGTCTGACGCTGTTATGATTTCTCCTTGACCGATATCCAGTTTTTGAGGAATGTATATTTTAGAAACTTTATGAGTTCTCTTTCTCTAATATTTCCCTTCGAAGATCGATGCTTAATTTGAGAGCTAATATCATTAAAATCGCTGATCATTTTACTTTTTATCCCCTTGAATACTTGCGCTAAATTCATACGGTATTATATCATAGTATAACTTTGGGGTTAAATATAATGGATTTCTAATAATTATTAACAAGACGGATGTGAGGGCAAAAAAACAGGTCTTTTACCAATTTTGATTTAGGTCTTTTTCGTCTTGCCCTCCACAATAGCTATCTCTTCATCTGTTAAGTCATACAACTCATAAACCAACTGATCAATTTGGGCTTCGAATTCTATGGTATCTGAGGAAGGGTCACTTTTCTTGAGGGCAGAAATCTGTTTACTCAATTTAGATATCTTGCTGATTTCAACATTAATAACTATTGG
>JAPPDO010000009.1 GCA_028821635.1 Ekhidna sp. | reverse complement strand
GAATATTCTTTATATTTGTTATTCAATCATTTAACTATGCTAAATTAGCAATGCCAAAATTTATTCTCTTCAGTTTTTACGAATTAAAGTACTATATTGATAATGTCAGAAAATGATTATAACTTCATTCTTTTCTGACTTCCAAGTCGTCTGATTATCTTGCATTTAGGATTAGGATACAATGAAGCAATGACAAAAAAAAGACAATCAATGTATGTTCCGCAGTTAGAGCATGATGCCTGTGGAATAGGGTTTATTGCCAATACAAACGGTCGAAGAAATCACAATACCGTCTCGGATGCTATTGAGATGCTTGAAAACATGGAGCACCGAGGGGGTGTTGGTGCTGAACCGGAAACCGGCGACGGTGCCGGCATTATGACCGAAATCCCTTTTGATCTTTTTGATCAGGAAATGGCTAACTATCGTGCGATCCTTACGCCCAGATCTTATGGTGTAGCCATGATTTTCCTCCCGAAACCTCAGTGGAAGGAGAACCTGAATAAATTTAAAGAAGTTGCTTCAGAGCTAAGTTTTGAAGTTTTCTCTGAAAGAAATGTTCCTGTGGAGAGTATTCACGCCGGACCAACGGCAAGGGAAAATGAACCTCACATCATGCAGGTTTTTTTGAAACATGGAGACCTCGCCGAGAAAGAGTTAGAAAGAAAACTTTACGTTCTTAATAAGTATGCGACTCACAAACTTGCTAGAGAATTTGATGAATTTTATATCGCCTCACTTTCTTGCTATAAGATTATTTACAAAGGTCAGCTAAGAACTGACCAGCTAAAAAAATACTTTTTAGACCTCCAAGACGAGCAATTCAAGTCTGCTTTTGCCATCATCCACTCCAGATTCTCTACCAATACATTTCCGAAATGGAGTTTGGCTCAGCCTTTTAGATACCTGGCTCACAATGGAGAGATCAACACCATTAGAGGGAATGTGAATAAGATGAAGAGCAAAGAAATGTTGCTTGAATCAACGCTTTTCACAAAAGAAGAAATTAAAAAACTGCTCCCTGTGTGTAATCCTGATTTCTCTGATTCTGCCAATCTGGATGAACTCGTCGAACTTTTGGTAATGGGAGGAAGAACGCTCCCTCATGCTATGATGATGCTGGTTCCTGAAACATGGCAGTATAACCAGAGAATGGATGATAAAACGAAAGCCTTTTATAAATACAATGCCTCCATCATGGAGCCATGGGACGGTCCTGCCGCCCTTTGTTTTACCGACGGTGAAGTAATTGGCGCAACACTTGATAGAAATGGACTAAGACCGTGTAGGTACACCATTACCTATGACGATCGACTCATTGTATCCAGTGAAACGGGTTCATTACCAATCAACCAAAAAATTATTAAGAAAAAAGGCAGACTTCAGCCCGGGAAAATGATTCTAGCTGACCTTGAAAACGGCACAATTAAGTTTGATAAGGAACTAAAGCAGGAAGTAGCAGGCTCTCAGCCTTACATTGACTGGATAAGAAAACATCGCATTAAACTCAGGTTTTTACCGGGCCCCTTTAGCGATCCTGAATTCTTATCTCAAGATGAAATTAAAAAATATCAGCTAGCTAATGGCTGGACCAAGGAGGTAATTGACAGAATACTGATTCCCATGTTTTTGGAAGGTAAAGAACCGATCGGTTCTATGGGACTGGAAGTGCCTCTGGCTGCTTTAAGCGAATTTCCTCAGCACCCTTCACATTATTTTAAACAATTCTTCGCACAGGTAAGCAATCCGCCTATTGACCCAATCAGAGAGCGGCTGGTGATGTCTTTATTTACCAGACTGGGACAAGGGGCCAATATTCTCTCTGAAAAACCATCAAATTGTCATCAGATTCACATCACCCGTCCTATTCTCAGACCTCCTACTTATCAGAAAGTATTGGAACTGGAAAATCAAGGATTTGACCATCAAGTTCTGGACTGCACGTTCTCCTCAAAGGAATCACTGGAACAGGGAATTAAGGCGATATGCAGGAATGCCGAGAAAGCGGCTAAAGCGGGAATCAAGATTCTAATCATCTCGGATGAGGAATTAGGACCAGACAGGCTCCCTGTTCCGTCCCTCCTAGCCACAGGAGCGATTCATCATCATCTCATTGATAAAAAACTTCGTTCTAAGACCAGCATCATTGTTCATGCTGCTGACGTAGTGGAAGTACATCATTTTGCAACGCTTATCGGATATGGAGCAAGTGCGGTGATGCCATACCTCGCCTTCAGTCAAATAAAAATCTATGCAGATAAAGAAAACCGGGATTTTGATAAATTATCTGACAACTACGCAAAGGCAGTAGGAAAGGGACTGTTAAAGATCATGTCGAAGATGGGCATATCTACTCTTCAGTCTTATCAGGCAGCACAAATCTTCGAAATCATCGGATTGGATGATAGGATAGTGAATACCTGCTTTAAAGGAACTATCTCTAGGATTAATGGAAATTCTTTTGCAGACTTTGAAAAACACATCAAGATTAATCATTCAAAAGCATTTAAAGTAAATTATTCCATCCCACACGGCGGGGTTTATTCCTGGAGAAGAGACGGGGAGAAGCATTTGATCGATCCTGAATCCGTGCATCTCCTACAAAAAGCTGCCAAGCTAAATGATTATAATTTGTATAAGCGGTATGCTCAACGAATCAATAATCCCGAATCCCCATTTTATATCCGTCATTTGCTTGAATTCAAAAAAAGCAAAGCCATTCCAATAGATTCAGTAGAATCAGCTGAGAAAATCCTAAAGCGTTTTGCGACAGGTGCTATGTCATTTGGCTCAATCTCGCATGAAGCTCACAGCACCTTAGCAGTTGCTATGAACCGTATTGGTGGAAAAAGTAACAGTGGAGAGGGAGGTGAAGATGCAATCAGATACGAACCTAAGGAGAATGGGGATTCGGAACGATCAAGAATCAAACAGGTAGCCTCAGGCAGGTTCGGAGTTACTTCCTATTACTTAAATAATGCAGATGAAATTCAAATAAAAATTGCACAAGGTGCAAAGCCGGGTGAGGGTGGACAACTCCCCGGACATAAAGTGGATAAGTGGATTGCAAAAGTTAGAATGTCAACCCCCGGTGTAGATTTAATTTCACCTCCTCCGCACCACGACATTTACTCAATAGAAGACTTGGCACAATTAATTTTTGACCTGAAAAATGCAAATCCTGATGCAAGAATCAATGTAAAATTAGTCTCTCAGGCAGGAGTCGGAACAATTGCCGCCGGAGTTGCCAAAGGATTTGCTGATGCCATCCTCATCTCAGGGGCCGATGGAGGAACAGGTGCATCACCGCTTAGTTCTATCCGCCATGCCGGACTGCCATGGGAAATGGGACTTTCGGAAGCGCAGCAGACCCTTGTCAAAAACAGGCTTAGAAGCAGAGTAGTACTTCAGTCGGACGGTAAGATGATGACAGGCAGAGATATTGCTATCGCAACATTGTTGGGTGCTGAAGAATGGGGTGTTTCCACCGCCGCACTGATAGCCGAAGGATGCATCATGATGCGTAAATGCCACCTAAACACCTGCCCCGTTGGTATTGCCACTCAGAAGAAAGAGTTAAGAAAACTTTTTACCGGAGACCCTCAGCACGTCATCAATGTCTTCCGGTTTATGGTAGAAGAACTCCGTGAGATCATGGCACAACTCGGCTTTAGGACCATCAGTGAAATGGTCGGGCAAAGTCATCTTTTAAGACAGAACAAGAACATCTACTCGAAAGGATTAAACTTCTCAAAGATATTGGCTTTTGATGAAGCAAAAGATACTCGATACAACTCCATAAAGCATCAGAAACTTCTGGATAAAGCACTGGATTGTCAAATTTGGGAAGAGCTAAAAGAAGAAATAGCTAAAGATTTTGTGGTTTCCCGTGACTACCCAATTCGCAACACGGACAGGTCTACGGGAGCTATTTTATCAAGTATCATTTCCAAGCAGTATGGAGCGGAGGGATTACCGAGAAATCTCATTAAAACAAAGTTTAACGGTTCGGCAGGACAGAGTTTTGGTGCCTTCCTGGTTAAAGGGGTAAAGTTCATTCTTGAAGGGGATGCGAATGACTATGTGGGTAAAGGATTATCGGGGGGAAAGGTCATCATCCACCCACAGCGTAACGTCCGATTTCATGCCAGAGAAAATACAATTATTGGAAATGTAGCACTTTACGGAGCTACTGGTGGTGAATGTTATATTAATGGAATAGCCGGAGAAAGATTTGCCGTCCGAAACTCAGGTGCCATCGCTGTAGTAGAGGGTGTAGGCGACCACGGATGCGAATACATGACCGGAGGGTCGGTTTTAATCCTTGGAGATACCGGAAAAAATTTTGCGGCGGGCATGAGTGGTGGCATCGCTTATGTCCTTGACATGTCCGGTAAACTCAGAGATAATTGCAATATGGAAATGGTAGTATTCGATTCTTTAGATCAATCTGACATTCAAAAGATTCGAACGTTAATCATTAATCACCTAAAGCATACTTCCAGTTCATTGGCTCAGGAAATATTACTTGATTGGGAACGCCATTTGAATTATATTGCGAAAATCATTCCGGTCAAGTACAAGAGTATTCTGGAAGAAGCTAAGGCTAAAATACCAATGACTCCTATCTACTAAATTTTTAAATATGGGTAAACCAACAGGATTTTTAGAATATATCAGAGAGCTTCCATTGAAAGAGGAGCCTTCGGAAAGGATAAACACCTACACTGAGTTTGACCTTCCCTTCCCGGAGGAGAAGACAAACGAACAAGCCGCCCGGTGCATGGACTGTGGGGTTCCTTTTTGCCATTCGGGATGTCCTCTTGGAAATAAGATCCCTGATTTCAACGACGCAGTTTATCGCAAAGAGTGGGCTGAAGCATGGAGCATATTGAAATCCACAAATAACTTTCCTGAATTTACCGGCAGAATTTGCCCAGCCCCCTGCGAAGCGGCATGTGTGCTTGGAATCAATCAGCCGTCAGTAGCCATTGAACACATAGAAAAATCAATAGCCGAGAAGGCGTTCAATTTAGGGATCGAAAAGGCACGGAGACCTCAAACGTCCACAGGAAAGAAAATAGCTATCGTTGGCTCCGGCCCAGCAGGATTAGCGGCCGCAGATCAACTTAACCAATCAGGCCACCAAGTCACCGTCTTTGAGCGGGATGAGGAAGTAGGAGGTCTGCTTCGCTACGGTATTCCCGACTTTAAGTTGGATAAAGAAGTTGTAGTCCGAAGGGTCAGACTACTGGAAGAAGAGGGAATTTCCTTTAAAACAAGATGCAATGCGGGCGTAGATATTTCAACAAATGAGTTGGAAAAGGAGTTTGATGCCATCGTTCTGTGCGGAGGCAGCACGATCCCCAGAGACCTTCCAATTCCTGGCAGAGAGTTGGAAGGAGTATACTTCGCAATGGAATTTCTCACTCAACAAAATAGAGAGGTAGCCGAGGAAATCAGGCAAAGAGCCATTTCAGCAGAAGGGAAGGATGTGGTAATTATCGGTGGCGGTGATACCGGCTCTGACTGTATAGGAACAAGCAATCGGCATAAAGCCAACTCGGTCATACAGATAGAAATCATGGACAAGCCTCCTATGGAGAGATCAGCATTGAACCCTTGGCCCGAATGGCCTTTGATTCTAAGAACCTCTACCTCACATGAGGAGGGATGTGAACGACGATGGGCTATTTTGACCAAAGAGTTCGTCGGAGAGAGAGGGAAACTCAGTGGACTTAAAGTGGTGGATGTTACTTTTAAAAATGGTAAATTGATAGAAGACCCTGATTCGGAGCGAGTCATCCCTGCGCAATTAGCTTTGATTGCTGCCGGGTTTCTGCATCCCCAGAAAGAAGGTCTTTTAGAACAGTTAGGCGTTGATCTTGACCGGCAAGGCAATGTAGCGACTAAAAACTTCAAGACATCCGTGAACAAGGTTTTTGCTGCCGGAGACATCCGAAGAGGGCAGTCACTGGTAGTATGGGCAATCGCTGAAGGAAGAAAAGCAGCCAAGCAGGTTGATGAATTTTTAAAAGTAGAATAAAGACAGCCTGCTATGTTATGAGGCAGTTTAAAATGATGAATTTACACGTCCTAAGATGCTAAACACTACCCCCTTCTGTTAATAAATACAGATTGTAAGTCGGATTTAAGGGGCTTATTCAAAATAAAAAAATATTTTTTTAGGGCTGCGATTTGCATCATTGAGAAAGTGTAAATAATTTTGATG
>JAPPDO010000320.1:4824-6252 GCA_028821635.1 Ekhidna sp. | reverse complement strand
GTCCCTTCAAACGTTGTGTAGTTGTATATCCCACCTTCAAAGAACTCGGAAGAGGCGCAGTCTAATGCAATCGTCACGTCACTTCCGGATTTATATCCGGCCTTTTCAACTGCCGCAAGTATGCTCTCCAACGCTTCTTCCGTACCTCCTTTAAATTCGGGCGCAAAGCCTCCCTCATCACCTACCGCAGTACTTAATCCTTTTGATTTGATGATTGATTTAAGATTATGAAAAATTTCACTTCCCATTCTCATCGCTTCAGTGAAGGTTAGTGCTCCAATGGGTCTGATCATAAACTCTTGGAATGCGATTGGCGCATCTGAATGAGACCCTCCATTGATGATGTTCATCATGGGGACGGGAAGCATCTTTGCATTTGCACCTCCAATGTATTTGTACAGTGGCAGCCGACAGGCATCTGCTGCGGCATGTGCTACTGCAAGGGAAACACCCAGGATGGCATTTGCTCCAAGTTTAGACTTATTAGCCGTTCCGTCCAGCTTGATCATCATCTGGTCAATCAGGTTTTGCTCCACCGCAGCCAACCCTTCAATCTCGGGAGCGATGATGTTATTTACATTATCAACGGCCGTTTGAACGCCTTTCCCCATGTATTTTGATTTATCTCCGTCGCGAAGCTCCACAGCTTCATTCTCCCCCGTAGAAGCACCTGAAGGAACAGCTGATCGGCCGATTGAGCCATCTTCTGTGATGACTTCTACTTCCACGGTAGGATTGCCGCGTGAGTCCATAATTTGTCTTGCAAATACGCTTTCGATAATGCTCATTATTTTTATTTAGTTTCGTTAATTAATTGAATAAAGTTATCGAATAAGTAAGTTGAGTCATGCGGCCCCGGAGATGACTCCGGGTGGTACTGCACTGCAAATGCAGGCCTACCATTCAGCCTCAATCCTTCTACTGTCTTATCATTTAAGTTGATATGGGTTAATTCCGCCTCCTTTGAGTCGTTTAAAGAATCCATGTCTACTGCGAAGCCATGATTCTGGGATGTGATCTCACCGAGACCGGTTTCCATGTTTTTTACGGGATGATTAAGCCCTCTGTGTCCGTGGTGCATTTTGTAGGTTTTAATCCCTATTGATTTGGCAAGGATTTGGCTCCCCATACATATTCCGAAAAGGGGTTTATTTGCACTCAGGATTTTTTTTACAGTATCTGAAGCATAATCCGCTGCCTCCGGATCGCCGGGTCCATTAGAAAGAAAGTAACCGTCAGCGTTCCACTTTCTCATTTCTTCATAAGAAGTTTTTGCGGGAAATACGCTTACCTGACAGTTACGCTTTTCTAAATGCTTGAGGATGGATTTCTTAATGCCAAGATCAAGCACGGCAACCTTGAAACCGGTATTTTCTGTGCCCACTTCATAGGTTTCTTTAGTTGTCACCTGAGTAGATAGCTCTAAAA
>JAPPDO010000320.1:0-4814 GCA_028821635.1 Ekhidna sp. | reverse complement strand
AAAAACTTCATGTCAGGCACTTTGTCTAGTTCTGCTTTCAAGGCATCTCCCTCGTGATCAGAGGAGATAATAGCATTCATAGCACCTTGAATTCGGATATGTCTTACCAGCTTTCTCGTATCAATACCTGAAATGCCAATTGTGTTGTTATTCTCCAGGAACTCCTGAAGACTCGCAGCAGCCAATTCTCTGCTGAAAATCTGGGAGAAATCATTAACCACAAGTCCTTTGATGGTGGGGATACTGCTCTCTACTTCCTCATCATGTACACCATAATTGCCAATGTGAGAAGTTGTATTGACAATGATTTGCCCGAAATAAGAGGGATCTGTGTAAATCTCCTGATAGCCTGTCATCCCGGTATTGAAGCAAATTTCACCGCCTGATGTACCTGACTTACCAACTGAGTAGCCATTGAAGCGAGTGCCATCTTGCAGTAAGAGATATGCTTTTTTTCTAGTCGGAAATTTCATGTAGTCATTTAAGAATTCGAAGGAGTGCTTATAATTGTTGGTACAGGCTCTTCAAAACTCATTTTACACTAAAATACATGCAAAAGAAAAGATAAAAACAAAACCTGAAGAATGGTTTCATTATTTTATTTTAGAAGATTTTAGTGTTTCTCTTCTTCAGCATTTGTTGATTTATTTTCTTCTGTGATCTCTTCTATTTTTGCTTCAGATGGCTTTTTTTCCACTTCCTTAACTACTTCGGAGGCAGTCTCTTCTATGACCTCAGCAACTTGTATATTATCTTCTTGCACTTTTGCTTTAGGCTTTCCACCCCTTCTTGATCTTCTTGTTTTGGCTTTTCTACTACTCTCTTCAGTGATAAGTAGTTCGTTAAAGTCGACGAGTTCCATCATACACATTTCAGCATTATCACCAAGTCGAGTTCCGGTTTTAATGATTCTTGTGTAGCCGCCGGGTCTGTCAGCGATTTTTTCTGCTACATTATTAAATAGCTCGGTTACTGATTCTTTATTCTGTAGATAAGAAAATACAACTCTCCGAGAATTTGTGTTATCAGCCTTAGACTTTGTGAGGATTGGCTCAACGTATTTTCTAAGTGCCTTTGCTTTAGCCACAGTTGTGTTGATTCGCTTATGTATGATCAGCGAGGAGGCCATGTTAGAAAGCATGGATGCTCTATGAGCCGTCTTTCTACCTAAGTGATTGAATTTTTTTCCATGTCTCATTATTCCTCTCCCAATTTGTATTTCATAAGATCCATACCAAACGTCAGTCCTTTTTCAGCTATCAACTGCTCTAATTCAGCGAGGGATTTTCTGCCGAAGTTTCTAAATTTTTGCATTTCGGATTTTTTATAAGCTACTAAATCGCCAAGTGTTCCAATATCAGCGGCTTTTAAACAGTTGTAGGCTCTGACTGAAAGTTCAAGATCATTCAAGTTAGTGTTAAGCAGCTTTCTCATGTAAAGCAGCTCTTCATCTACCTGCTTCGGTTCACCAACTTTTTGTGTCTCAAGAATTATATTTTGATCCGAGAACAACATAAAATGCTGAATGAG
Organism: Ekhidna sp.; assembly: GCA_028821635.1. Lineage (GTDB taxonomy): Bacteria > Bacteroidota > Bacteroidia > Cytophagales > Cyclobacteriaceae > Ekhidna. Next base: position 3,284 of record JAPPDO010000320.1, on the reverse strand, counting down.
AATGTGAGCAGCACCTTCAAGTGCATTTTCAGGATGAATAGACCCATCTGTTTTAATGTCAAGCGTCAGTTGCTCATAATCTGTCTTTTGTTCTACCCTAGTGTTTTCAACGCTGTATTTTACATTCTTAATTGGAGTAAAGATTGAATCAATGGCAATGAATCCAACGTTTTGGTCAGTAGGCTTATTATCATCTGCACTAACATATCCTCTCCCTTTTTCAATGGTTAGTTCCATCTCGAATTTAGCAGACTCATCAAGGCTACATATTACGTGTTTCGGATTCAAAATCTCAAATGAGGTGGTTGCCTTCGCCAAGTCGCCTGCTGTTAGCTTCTTCATGTTTGAAATAGAAACTGTCATACTGCTATCAGCAACTTCTCCAATCTTTTTGAACCTCACCATCTTTAAATTGAGGATGATTTCGCTTACATCTTCAATAACTCCCTCTATGGTAGAAAATTCATGCAATACACCGGGAATTTTAACACGGGTAATGGCGTAACCTTCAAGAGAGGAGAGAAGGATTCTTCTCAATGCGTTGCCTATGGTGACTCCGTATCCTTTCTCCAGAGGCTTAAAAGTGAACAGACCATGGAACTCATCAGCTTTCTCCATGATCACTTTTTCTGGCATTTGAAATGCGAGGATTGACATATATTAGATTTTAAAAGTTTAACTATTATTTAGAATATAATTCAACAATCAATTGCTCTTTGATATTCTCCGGGATCTCTTCTCTATTCGGTGCATTTAAGTATTTCCCTGACATACTCACAGTATCCCACTCTAACCAAGAATAACTTTTAGCATTTGATTTTAAGCTATCACTGATAGCTTCTAAAGATTTTGATTTTTCTCTTACTCCTACAACATCGTTTGGCTTTAATGTGTAAGACGGAATGTTCACAACTTCACCATTCACGGTGATGTGCTTGTGAGAAACCAGTTGTCTTGCTCCCCTTCTTGTAGGCGAAATGCCAAGTCTGTAAACTGTATTATCCAACCTGGCTTCTAGTAACTGAAGGAGAATCTCACCTGTAATACCAACTTTTCCGGATGCTTTATCAAATACATTAGCGAATTGTCTTTCAAGAACACCATAAGTGTATTTTGCTTTCTGCTTCTCCGCAAGCTGAATAGCATATTCGGACTGTTTCTTTCTTCTGCCTCTGCCATGCTGACCGGGAGGATAGGTTTTCTTTTGTTGTGCTTTATTAGCACCAAAAATAGGTTCACCAAACCTTCTGGAAATTTTTGTTTTTGGACCAGTATATCTTGCCATTATTTATCGCCTGCTTATATTTTAAACTCTTCTTCTTTTAGGGGGCCTGCAACCATTGTGAGGAAGAGGTGTTACGTCTTTGATGATTATAACGTCAATACCGGCATTTTGAATAGCTCTAATGGCGGCCTCTCTTCCTGCTCCAGGGCCTTTGACAAATACGTCAACCTTTCTCAATCCTAAATCATAGGCCTTATGAGCACATTCCTGAGCGGCTACCTGAGCTGCATAAGGAGTATTCTTTTTAGACCCTCTGAAACCCATCTTACCGGCTGAGGCCCAACTAATGACTTGACCTGTTTCATTGGTCATTGATATAATAATGTTATTGAAGGATGCTTTAATGTGGACTTGCCCTATTACACCAACTGTGACAACCCTCTTTTTTGCTTTATCCTTTCTTTTCTGCGCCATCCATTAATTATTTAGTAGCCTTTTTCTTGTTAGAAACGGTTTTTCTTTTGCCTTTTCTTGTTCTGGCATTATTTTTTGTATGCTGACCCCTCACAGGAAGCCCTTTTCTATGTCTTAGCCCTCTATAGCATCCAATATCCAGAAGTCGCTTGATACTTAACTGAGTCTCTCCTTTGAGCACGCCCTCCACTTTGTAGCTTTCGCGAATGATGTTTCTAATCTTTCCACCCTCATCATCTGTCCAATCCTGAACTTTTTTATTGATGTCAACGCCTGCCGCATTTAAAATATTCTTGGCGGATGTTTTACCTATACCAAAGATGTAGGTAAGGGCAATTTCACTTCTTTTATTATCGGGAATGTCTACTCCTGCAACTCTGGCCATAATTATCCTTGTCTTTGTTTAAACTTTGGATTTTTTTTGTTGATTACGTAAAGCCTTCCTTTTCTTCTGATCACTTTGCAGTTGATGCTTCTCTTTTTTATTGATGCTCTTACTTTCATTCTTATACCTTCTCAGTTAGTCATTAATGCTTATTATTTATATCGGTAAACTATTCGACCTCTTGTTAAATCATAGGGCGACATTTCCAATTTCACTCTATCTCCTGGCAAAATCTTGATATAATACATTCTCATCTTACCCGAAATATGTGCTATTACTTTGTGTCCATTTTCTAGTTCAACTCTAAATCTTGCATTTGACAATGCCTCAACAATGGTGCCATCTTGCTGTATGGAGGCTTGCTTTGCCATTATGCCGCTTGAGTTCTTCCTTTAATTCGACTTGACTTCATCATACCTTCATAATGCCTCATCAACAAGTAACTTTCAATTTGTTGAAGTGTATCTAGTATTACGCCTACCATAATAAGCAGCGATGTGCCACCGTAAAATTGAGCAAATCCTTGATTGATCCCTGCTAACATTGCGAATGCAGGCAATATTGCAATTATTGCAAGAAAGAGTGCCCCCGGCAATGTGATTCTTGAGAGAATATCATCAATAAAATCAGCAGTTTGCTTACCCGGCTTAACGCCCGGAACAAAACCTTCGTTTCTTTTCATATCATCGGCGATCTGAGTAGGATTAATGGTGATTGCCGTGTAAAAAAACGTAAACAGAACAATCATGACTGCAAAAGTCAAATTGTATTCCCAAGTTGTAATATCTGAAAATGTGGTCAGAATGTAGTTTGCAATGTTGCTATCTTCTCTCCAAAATCCGGCAAACATTGCTGGAAGGAGCATAATAGATTGAGCAAAAATGATGGGCATAACTCCGGATGCATTAACCTTTAAAGGTATGTACTGTCTTTGCCCACCGTAAACTTTATTTCCCACAACTTGCTTGGCGTATTGAACCGGTACACGTCTTACTGCCTGAACCAGTGCTACGGTAACGAGGACTACAAAGAAGAGAGCAGCTAATTCCAGAATGAAAAGCAGTAGCTCACTCATACCACGAGTAATGAATTCCGACGCAAGGCTTCCGGGGAATCGGGAAATGATTCCTATCATTATTAACATTGAGATACCATTTCCTATTCCCTTATCGGTGATTTTTTCGCCCAACCACATACAGA
>JAPPDO010000004.1:3482-6275 GCA_028821635.1 Ekhidna sp. | reverse complement strand
TGTTATTGGAATGGCAGGCATTGAGGTGACGAGTTTTGTGGCTGTTTTAGGAGCCGCCGGCCTGGCAGTGGGTTTAGCTCTTCAGGGTACCCTTCAAAACTTTGTCGGTGGAGTCCTCATTCTCTTGCTCAAACCTTTTAAAGTCGGTGACTGGATAGATACGGGGAGCTACACTGGAACTGTCAATCAAATTCAAATTTTCAATACCATCTTAAAGTCACCGGATAATAAGACGATCATTATTCCAAACGGTGGACTGGCTAACTCCTCTTTAGTTAACTATTCCGCAGAACCTCGGAGAAGGGTGGATTTTACTTTTGGGGTAGGCTATGGAGATAATACTTCCAAAACCAGAGAAGCATTGATGGAATTGATAAAAGCAGATGAAAGAATTTTGAAAGACCCGGAACCTTTTATAGGACTGTCAGAACTTGGAGATAGCTCAGTGAATTTCGTTGTACGTGTGTGGGTTGAAGCTCAGCACTATTGGGGTGTTTTCTTTGATATGAATGAGAACGTGTATAATAAATTCAACGAGGTGGGACTTAATATTCCCTTCCCTCAAATGGATGTGCATGTTCATCAGTAGTTTTAATTAGGTCTGTCTGAAATATTTAGGAAGTGTGACTTTTCTGGTCTAACATTTTTTCGTTTCAAAGCCATGATAGACAATATTTTTTTTAAATTTAAACTCCATGAAATGAAAAAGATTTTACTTCACTTAGTTTTTATTTTTAGTTTCATTGCTGGCCAGGCACAAATGGGAAGTATTGGCTTTTCGCTGGGCTTACCTCAAAACAATTTTAAAGAGAATACAGATGCCACTGGGTTTGGCGGAGATTTATCCTTCGCTATGCCACTTCAAAGAGGAATTCCAGTTTATCTGGGATTAGACATCAACTACATGATATACGGGAGCAACGCTAGAAACGAAGACTTGACAGCCAGCGTAAATAACCAAAGCGGAGCAACGCTTGCAACACTGAATATCCCACTGAGAATCATCAACACCAATAGTCTGTTTGGAACTCATCTTTTTGTGAGATCGGCTGCACCTTTCAGTTTGATTCAGCCTTATGGAGAAGTGCTTTTTGGCTTTAGATATATTTCAACGAATACAAAGATTCGAGACCGCTCAGATAATATGAGGTGGGCAACTAATGACGATTCGGATGTGATTGCAAGAGTGACAGTACTGGATGACTGGATTTTAAGTTATGGTTTCGGAGGCGGCTTTTTGGTCAAGCTAAGTAGCAGTATATTTCTTGACCTGAGATCTGATTTTTTCACAGGGCAGAGAGCTAAATATTACGACGGCAGTGATACGGAATCGTGGGAAGTAACTTTCTCTGGAACCAATTTCGATGATGCTACTGTAACAGGTGATGATTTAACCTTTGAGACACAACCGAGAGAATCAACAACCGACCTGTTGGTCATCAAACTCGGAGTAGCCTACAAGATTTGATACTTATACTTAATTCCTTCATCTCTTTTTCTAAGAACTATTATTATTTCTTTCAGTTAATCCGTTGGATTGCCACGATGCGGCAAATTTTTAACAAAAAGTGATACACATGAAAGTGCTTAAACTTCCCCTCCTCCCTCACAAACTTCAGTAAACGCCCGTCCGGCAGTTGTACAAGGTACAAGCCGCTTTTCAGTGAGGAGATGTCTACCCTTGTGTTGGTAGGGCTTCTAAAAGCAGTTTGCCGCTTAAACTCAGTAGTTGGAACGTCCCTCCGACCGGAGACTACACCTCCAGATAGCGGCCCGAAGGGTTGGGGAAGATGACTGCCTCTGTGGTATCTTTTGCACCCAGCGGGGTATCCACCTCCTCATCGTCATTATCTTCACAGTCACGCTCGCCTCACTAGAAGTTCCTACGGTATAGTAGTGCCATTGGTTACGGTTACGGTCACACTGCCGCTGGGTTATCGTTGTTGTCCGCTGTGGTGTTCACCATGAAGAAAGCACTGCCGGAGGAGGCAGGGATGGTTACCATCTTTCCGATGCTCTGATTGGTGGTACTGACGAAGTCTGCATTGGGTGCATCTAGCTACGGTGAGGTTCACCGTCAGGTCACTGTCCGGTGCGGGGCTGGCACTAACAGTGAAACTGGCCGCTGTGCCTTCGGTTAGGAGAGTGTTAGCGGCCATGGTGGTGATTTCCGAGTCATTGTCAGAACGGACACTAACATTGGGGAAACGGTGATACTATCGTAGCTGATAACACCGGTATGCGTTACTTTAATCGTGATCTGCACCGATTCGCTATCGGTATCGCTGTCTTCCCTGCCCCGTACCTCTATGGTTTGCGCAGTGTTCTGGGAGGAGGTTCTAGTAAATGCTGCTATTCCGATATTACCCTAGGTACTATCAACGTTAATATTCTTAAACTTTATTGCATCAGTGTCATTGCCGTTGAAAGTAATTGTCACGACACCAAAGCCTGGATTGGTGTTCAGTACAACGGTGAACGATTGGATTGCACCGCCTTCTATTACAGCGAAAGAAGTCGGATTGATGATCACCTTGGCGGTCTGCGCCATGGCTTTCAGCGTAAGCACAATAAAGAGCAATGGAAGCAACAGTACTAAAAGCATTCGGCGAAAGCTATCTCTGGGAACACTTTTAATTGTAATTAAAGAAAAGACTAACCTACTAAAGGCACTATTTAATTTCTTTATAATTATTGAGGGGGGGGGGGGGGGGGGGAAAAAAAAAAAAAAAAATTTTTTATTTTTTTGTTGAGAGAGTTGTGGTATAGGGTTTTTTTGTAGTGGGTTATTGT
>JAPPDO010000004.1:0-3472 GCA_028821635.1 Ekhidna sp. | reverse complement strand
TTAATTGATATTTATTTATATATAGTGTTAAAATAGAGATGATTTTGTGGGTTTGTTTTGTGTTAATTTTTAGGTGGTGTGGTGGTGTTTTTTTCCATAAAATTTATGAGTGTTTATTTCGGGTTTTACCTGCGAAATGTTTGGATTTAGTGACTTTTCCATCGGATTATGTATTTAGTCAGGTATTCAATAATCTAATAATGTGTAAATATGGAACAATGATACAAGAAAACAAAAGTTTTTTGAGTTTTTTATTTTGATACTTAGCTACGCTTTCAATATCGTATCTTCTTTGTATACTCTGTGTTAGCCTTGGTGTCCTTTATAATAAGAAAATTCAACAGTAACCTGAAAAGATTGTAAATAGAGGCAATAGAAATGTAACCCTTACTCAGGAGTCTTCTCATCCGGCCACTCTTTCCTAAAATCCTTCCAAAAATCATTTACAGTTGTTTTCATATCCTTCGATAGTGCAAGAATCCCTATCAGGTTGGGAAGCGTCATCACTGCTATGGTGATGGCCGATAAAGTCCAGATGATGGTTGTATCTGTAAATGCTGCAACAAAAAATGTAATCACATATACGATACGGTAATACATCACCGACTTACTTCCCCAAATGAATGTCATAGCTCTGTCACCATAATAAGACCACGAAATAGCTGTACTAAATGCAAACAGAAGTAAGCCGAATACTACAATATACTTTCCATAATCGCCAAAAAAGCCCTTTGTAAACGCAATAGTAGTCAAAGGGGCACTGTGTACGAGTGATTTGCCGGAGAATACAAAGTCACCTTGCGGCTTCCCATCTTTTACTTCAATGGAACCGGAGTAAGCCCTGCCGTCAAAACTTACTTTGATATTTTCTGCGATTGATCGAGCATGAATGAAGCATATATCGGATTGGATTTCACCATGTTGGACATCTATGGCTCCATTATACAAATCCTCTGTTGTTTTCTTTTCAACATGATCAATGATAGCAAGCTGACCCTCCCGGCTATCAGGCTTAATATTGTTATTCATCACATAAATGTCAGTGTAGTCAAAATCTGTTTGATGTTTTTGATTCCAAACACCCGAAGAGAGTAGCACAAGCCCTGTAATCGTGCAAATGACAATGGTATCTATGAACGGCTCCAATATTGCAACAAATCCTTCTGAAACGGGTTCATGTCCCTTTGCGGATGCGTGGGCAATGGGAGCAGACCCTTGTCCTGCTTCATTAGAAAAAAGCCCCCTCCCGACTCCTTTATTAAAGGCTAAAGCAACGGTACCTCCGAGAAAACCGCCGGTTGCTGCCGATCCGCTGAATACTTCTGCGAAAATCGAAATAAAAGAAGGGATGATATTTCCGAGATTACTAAAGATTACCGCAAATGCCCCAATAAAGTATAATATCGCCATTGTGGGCACTAACCTCTCCGTTACTACAGCGATTCTTCTAATGCCTCCAATAATTACAAATGCTAACAGCACGGCAAGCACTCCACCAACCAGCATTTTATTCAACCCAAACACGGCATTCATCGAACCGGCGATACTATTGATTTGGGGCAAGCTTCCCGTTCCGAATGAAGACAGCACTGTGGCAATTGCAAAAATGACCCCCATTACTTTCCAGTTGAGCTTATTTTTCATGTAATACATCGGCCCTCCGGCCATGGTGCCGTCTTCTGCCTTTTCCCTGTATTTATGTGAAAGTGTTACTTCAACAAATTTGGTACACATACCAACGGCAGCCGTCATTAACATCCAAAAGAGTGCGGCAGGCCCTCCAACATGGACAGCTAATGCAACACCTGCAATGTTGCCAGTACCTACTGTTCCTGACAAGGCAGTAGTTAATGCTTGAAAGTGGGAGGTATCCCCCTCATCTCCGGATTTATCAAATTTGCCTTTAACCACTTTAAAGGCAAACCGGAAGTATCTTATTTGAGGAAATTTTAAATAGAAAGTGAAAAACAGACCAGTACCTAGAAGAGCATAGGGAAACCACCATGAACTACCGATGTAACGATCAATCAAGGAAAGAAAATTATTAAGCTCTTGCATTAAATTATTTTGAATTTTAAACTATTGGATAATATTTTTGTTAAAGTTAAACATTCTGTATTAGATTTTTTAAAGTAATAAAAAGTAGATTTGAATTACAATCTAATCTACCAAAGTACGTTTTCTTAACTATCTTTAATAATGATTAGGAATAGCTCAAACAAACTCAAATCAATGTCATGAAAAATTATATGAACATAGTAAGAAAATTAATTTATGCGGCGGCATTTATGATTTTCATGAATGCCTGTAATCTTATCGGTGGCCGAGGAGGTGTTCCGACTGCTGAAAAACCAGGATATGAAAGTTCCACAACCGGCCTTGCATTTAATGATGAGGAAGGAGGTTTTCAGGTGAATGATTTCCGGGGTCAGCCGGATGGTCCAAACCTGATCTTTATAGAAGGTGGAAGAACAGTACTCGGCTCCTTTGAAGAAGATGTCATGAATGCTCGTAATAATTTGGAAAGAGCCGTTACCGTTGCTTCATTTTACATGGACGAAACTGAGGTCGCAAATATTCACTGGCTGGAATATGAATATTACATCAGGCAAGATTCAGATGAATATTACTGGAAAAATAATATTCCCGATACTTCAGTATGGGCCAAAGAACTTGCATTTAATGACCCTTACGTCAGCAATTATTACAGATATCCGGGCTATAGGTATTTTCCTGTTGTAGGAGTGAACTGGAGGCAGGCGATCAACTATTGCAAATGGAGAACTAAAGTTGTTAACCAGAAATTGGCTGAAGATGCCGGGCTATTAGATCCTGCTGTTGTTTCCGGGGAAGACGCATTTGCCGGTGCTGAGGATGGTGACTCAGGCGCATCTGCCGGAACTTCTCTCGGTCTTACCTCAGGTGTTGTGCTTCCGGAGTACCGATTGCCCACCGAGGCGGAGTGGGAGTATGCAGCTCAAGCTTTGATAGGAACGCAGTGGTTAGACGAAAATCAGACGCACAGGAGGCTGTATCCGTGGGACGGCCATGCGTTAAGAAATCCATATGGAAGAAGCATGGGGTATTTTCTGGCAAATTTTAAGAGGGGAAGGGGTGATTATGCAGGTATAGCTGGGAAGCTCAACGACGGTGCTATGATCACTACTTACATATATGATTACCCACCCAATGATTTCGGCCTGTATAATATGGCTGGAAATGTTAATGAGTGGGTTCAGGATGTTTATCGACCGCTCTCATTCTTCGAAATGGACGATTTAAATCCGGCACGTAGAGATGCAACCCTGGATAATGAGGAGGGATACGATAAGGATTTTACTTTTGTTGGAAATGAAGTGCCCTATGCAGAAGAAGACTGGATAAAAACTTCAGGGCTACAAAACTCATATAACGCTGATAATCCTCCAATTAAGAGATTACGTGTTTATAAAGGAGGTTCGTGGACTGATGT
>JAPPDO010000360.1:2909-6297 GCA_028821635.1 Ekhidna sp. | reverse complement strand
AATTACCGAAAGCAGACAGCGTGTTCAATGAACAGGCGGCAACCGTACCAGCGACATCAAATGTCTTCACCGGCAAAATGGCCTGCGTAAACATCAATGAGTTCAGTCTCTACCATACTCATTTCAACTATATTCCAAATACCATTGAAGAGTTAAAGATAGATCTTAAGAAAGCTCATAATTGGTTTTTAGGAGTATTTGAAAAAGAAATCAAAGACTGTTACTTCATCAAAAAGTATTTTAATGGAATTAAAACAGCTCTATATAGAGATATACTTTACTTTATTGATGATGATTTGCTCGTTCAATTTAACATTCAAGAATCTAGGGTCAGATTCTTATTCAGGAAAACCGATATATTGAAAGTTGAAGCCTTAGCAAAGCGTATTCAAAGGTTCAAAAAACGAAAATGGGCTAAACCTGAGCTAAAAATACTGACACAGCTTGGGGAGGGCATTGAAGCTGAAAAGCATGAAATAGTCAGACAAAAAGCAAGCATTCCGGACAACTACAATGATGACTTTAAAGACGTAAATGAAATCATTCTAAAGCGGCTAAGGCAGAAGAATGACAAGGGTATCGTTTTATTGCATGGCAAGCTCGGCACAGGCAAGACCTCTTACATCAGGCATTTAATCGCATCCGTCAAAAAAGACTTCATCTTCCTTCCCCCAAGTATGGCAGGCTCAATTACCGGCCCAGCCCTGATGCGAGTGCTTACTGAGAATCCTAATACCATATTCGTAATAGAAGATGCGGAGAACATTGTAATTGATAGAAACAAAGAGGGATATTCGCCGGTATCTGCCATACTCAATATCTCGGACGGCTTGCTGTCGGACTGCCTGAATATTCAAATAATATGCTCTTTTAACACCGACCTGTCTAAAGTTGACAGTGCCCTGCTGCGAAAGGGAAGGCTCATTGCAAAGTATGAGTTCAAGGAACTCACCACAGACAAAGCTAGAAAGCTGTCCGAAAAGCTGGGGTTCTCTTCTGAGATTAATGAACCTATGACCCTGACGGACATCTACAATCAGGACGAGAGAGCATTTAAACAAGATAAGTCCTCTGTAGCGATTGGGTTTAAACCCATGATAAGTGAAAACACACTGCAAACGCAGGCGCAATGATTGATCGTTTAAAAAAGACTTGGCCAGCTTGTGCAAGCAGTACCAAATACCACTCAACCACCACGATGCGCTGAGTGATGCTTTGGCCTGTGCGGAGTTGTTCAGGCTGTAGTTGGAATTGGAAAAGGGAGGGTTTAACTTGCAGTATCTTAAATAACTAATGTAATGAGCGCAAATAAATTTGCAATTAGTGCTAAAACCTGCACCCTTAAATATAACAATCAGAAGGGTCAGGCCACTATTTTAGGTAATGAGGATAAATATACTATTCCAATATACCAAAGACCTTATTCTTGGAATGAAGAACAATTAAGGAAGTTTATTTCCGATATTTTCACATCGTTTTGGGGTAATGAAGGTTCTTCAGATGAAGAACCAATGTTTATTGGTACCATGCAGCTATCTGCCGAACAAGAAATAATTGACGGGCAGCAAAGACTCACTACACTCCTCATATTCTTTAAAGTTCTAAAACAAGAGTTTCCGAACTCTGTTGAACTAAAAAGAATAAATCTCAATTGGCTTTGTACAAAGGTCAATAATGGGGAGCAGCAAAAGTATCTTGACGAATTCGTCACAGGCAATCTGCCTCTTGATGATGAATCTTTAAATCCGTACTTAAAAAATGCCTTCTTCATCAGGGAACTGATTAATGAACAAACGAAAGATGAAGAAGGACAACCTCTGTCATTTAATATTGAAAATTTCATAAAGCACTTGTTAACCAATATTTATTTTGTAATAATCGAGACCCATGCCGGGCTTTCCAAAACCCTGCAAATTTTCGATGCTATTAATACAACCGGATTAGACCTAAATGGAGGAGATATTTTTAAAATCAGGATGTATGAATATTTGAAAGATAAAAAAGGTAAAGATGAGAATGCGTTTAATGAGATTAGCCAGCTATATCAGGATATTGACAAAAAAAATTACGATACAGGACGTAATGTAACAAACATCAGGGGAATATTGAACATATATCAATATATCTTAATCGCTAAGTACAGCCTTCCTGTGACCCTTTATGGTTATGGGACTGATACCTTCTTTGAGCAATTATTTGATACAACATTAAATGTAAATCAATGGAAACATTTTAAAAACAACGTAAGTAACCTTGAATTATCTATTGAAGATATTAAAAAAATAATTGAGGTTCGTTACAAATTTCAAAATAATGGTTATAAAACTTGTGAAGATGCCTGTGCCATGAACTTCATCTGGTTGTCAAGATATGGCAAGTACTGGATTTTGACTTTCGTCTTCTTATACAAGTTTAAGGATGAAGCAGACTGTTGGAATAAACTGATGCTTTATATGAGGCAACTCAGCAAAGTTTATATTATCTACAGTATTCGTTTCCGTAGAAGTATTAATGATGTTAAGACATTCACATATTCACTCATCAAAGAAATAATTAATGGTTCATTTGAAGATGTAATGAATACGTTAAATAAAAAAATTGGGAAACTTGAAAATCATAAAGGCTGGGGTGATCTTGAAAATACCCTCAATGGAAATATTGTTGACAATGCAAAAATTAAGAACATTATCTGTCGGTTATCAGCAATGTTAGAAGAAAACTATAGAACGGAAGATAAGACACAAATTAGTGAAATAAATAAAAATCTTTTTTCCAGTAAAATTGACATTGAGCATATACAATCATATTACGACAGAAATGGTGATAGGAGAGAAGATATTTGGAATTATTGGAAGGAAGATATAAATTCCATTGGCAATCTTATGATCTTGGAACGGAGAAAAAATCGTTCAATAAGCAATAAACCCTATGGAGATAAAATCACTCAATATGAAAAAAGTAAATTTTCTATTGTAAGAAAGCAGCCCAATAAATACCCGAGCTGGGATTTGGAAAAGTGTAAATCAAGAAAGGAGAAGGAAGTAGAAAAAATTCTCAATTATATTTTCGATTAAATGCCCAAATAAGGCTACATCCTTGTATCTTTAAGGAAAGGCAGAATAGGCTGCATGAGCAAAAAACAAAATTGTAACTTAAAGCGATGAGGTGGTAAGCGGAAGTGGTTACCATGCTGATACTAAAAAGCAACAATCAGTTAAATATCATTAGGTAATAAGGGCTTAACTTTTACAGAGCAGGTCTATTTTTTCTTATTTCATACAAGCCTTACCATTTTCCCTTTTTTTTGAGCAAGTCCTGTGTCAGGATTTTTTGTATTTTTGAAATTAGTATGAGAGATGTTTCAGATGTCATGCTTGTGGCTATCTTT
>JAPPDO010000360.1:1496-2829 GCA_028821635.1 Ekhidna sp. | reverse complement strand
ACTTATCCTTGCCTTGAAAAAAAATAACAGGGAAAAAGAGCAGGAAAAGCGGGATAAAGAACAGGAGAAGAGAGACAAAGAGAGGCACGAAATGGAAGTAAGGCTGCTTCAAAAAAAACTGGACGGGGAGGGGTAGCCGCAAACTACACTTTTGTGTCTTTAAGGAAAGGAAGGATAGGCTGTAAAAGAAGGCAATTCTAAGCAGAAAGAGTAGAAATCTAACCGGTAGGAACGCAATTCTCAGCAGAAGGAATAGAGATGTAACCCGAAGCAAGCGTATTATGAATCTCTATAGTTCAGAAAGTATCTAATCAAATGTCCAAACGAGGCTACATCTCCCGCTACCTGCTGATTATCAAAAGGCTCAAAGTAAAGCCTTATTCGTCCTATGAGGAGATCCAAAGCTACATGGACAGCCAGTTTGAGTACCTGCAAATGATGGACGACACCCTGAATATTGGGTTTTCAAAGCGCACACTCCAACGAGACATGAGGGAAATCAGAAATGTGTTTGGCATCAGCATAGAATATTCCAAATCTCAAAAAGGATACTTCATCAGCCCAAGCGAAGCCGAGCAGATGAACTTTCAGCGGATAATGGAAGCGTTCGAAGTGTTCAATTCCCTTAATCTCGCTCAGAACCTTACCCCGTACATTCATTTGGAACCACGCAGGCCGCAAGGCACAGAGAACCTTTATGGGCTGCTTCATGCGATTAAAAACAGGCTGTTCATAAAGTTTGAATATCAAAAGTTTTGGGAAGAGGATGTTAGTCATCGGACTGCGGCACCGTATGCGTTAAAAGAATTTAGAAATCGCTGGTATGTTCTGGCTAAGGATGAGAAAGACGGCAGCATCAAAAGTTTTGCCCTTGACCGACTGACGAAACTGGAAATCACCCATCAGCATTTTCCTTATCCTAAAAACTACAGCGTGGAGCAAAGCTACCGTCATTGCTTTGGCATCATCAGTTCTAATGATGAGAAGCCCACGGATATAATTTTATCGTTTAAACCCCTTCAGGGTAAGTACATCAAGACATTACCACTCCACCACACACAGCAAGTTTTCATAGATAGCGAAGACGAACTGAAGATAAGGCTGAAACTTTACCTCACACATGACCTGCTGATGGAATTGCTCTCCTTTGGCAATAATATGAAAGTCATTGAGCCGGCATCCTTAGCCGAACAAATAAAACAAGCGCATAAACAGGCATTTAAGCAATATTGAAAGCATACCAACCTCCTAAATAGAAAGCACGTTTGCGATCAATTCATATATCCTTCTGGTATATAGCCATCTTAGCTATTGGGCGGCCCCTGCGGGGCCG
>JAPPDO010000360.1:0-1486 GCA_028821635.1 Ekhidna sp. | reverse complement strand
CCCGATATTCCTCACTAAGTAAAACACCAAGATCACTGCCGGTTGTAAACATGCAAAAGAACTTTTCAATCCGTTTAATCTTAATGCCTCTTTATCACAAGCCTACCTGCCTGCCTCCGCCCCTCATCTCCCTTAGCGAAGACAAAGAAGACACCTTCACCCAACTCTGAAATATCATATCTTCCATCCCTTGATACCAGATAATTCCTCACCTCCCTACTTGACATGCTGATAAGGCTTATTCCGATCAGCCGACCGGAAATGCCTGTGATTGTGAAATAACCGGAAGCAGGATTCGGATAAATGGAGATACTCTCCTCTGATGGAATTCCCAGCACGGCCTCCCCTACCCTAATTTCAAAATTGTCTGAAACTGAGCCGCCATTGCCACCGGTTGCTGTCACTTTTATACTCAGTGTGCCTGTATCCCCTAATTGTGGAGTGCCGGAGAAGGTGCTGCTATTGGCATTGAAGGTCAGCTAGGTAGGTAGTGCGGTATCATCCCCTTTGGTTACAGTATAGCTCAACAGATCGCCGTCGCCATCGCTGAAGGTGTTCTCCGGGAATTGGTAACTAAAGGCAGTCCCCACAGTGGCTGTCTGATCGGGGATCATGTTTGCCACCATCGGGACAGAGTTGGGCGTAGCCGTCACCTCATCCGACGGGGTACCATTCGTAGCTCCTGCTACTGCACGGATTCGGAATGTGTAAACCGTGCCGTTGGTCAGGCCGGTGACGGTGTGGGTGGTGGTAGCAGCGGTGCTGCCGGGGATCGTTGTCCAACTGCCATAATCGCCTGTGCCTTCTTTCTGTTGATACTGCCAGTCAGTGATATTGCTGTTGCCGGGGTCAGTCCATGACAAGGTCACCTCCCTGTCGCCTGCCGTGGCGGTGAAGCCCGCAGGCTTGGTAGGAGGTGGGACATCATCATCTTTCAGCGTGATCTGCCCGCTGCCGGTGCGGCTGCCCTCAGCACCGCCGTCCAGACCACTAGCCGTCAGGATCGGAGCCGTGCCCATAGAAGACATGGGGATGGAGACGGTCACCGTCTCATCGGCGGTATCGTCATCTTCGGAAGCCGTCAATAATATCGTTGCTGCCGTGGCCGAGCCGCCGGCACTGCCGCTGAAGGTCACCGTGCTGCCGCTGAGCATTACCCCTGTGGGGCTGTCGTCGAGGGACAGGCTGAAGTCCGTGCCCACCGTGCCACCGCTGAAAGCCAGCGGCACTTGCAGACGCTCTCCCGCCCGTAAGGCACGGGCCAGCGTCAGAACCAGACGGGCAGTGTTACTGCTATTGCCTTCGACGGCTTCCGTGTCCGGCGTGGTGAGCATCACCGTGGTGGGATCGTCATCGGTCACCTCCACCGTGGCAGAAGCTGACGATGACCTCACGAGGTAACCACTGCCGTTGTTCACCGTGACGGTCACATCGCCGCTCGGCTCGTCGGTGGTCTCGCCGCTACCGCCGGTGGTGGGGACGCTGA
>JAPPDO010000014.1 GCA_028821635.1 Ekhidna sp. | reverse complement strand
GAGGGGGTAGCATCATTAAACGGATTGAGAAGGTTCAGTATCCTTTCTCCACTATCAGATTGATTTAGGATAAATGCATCGGCCTCGGATGTAATGAAATTAACCTGTTGTTTCTTAACAAAATCCGAGCTATTCAAATAGCGCTTATCTATTAATATTATATCCAACAGTGTCAGTATCACTATGATCAATGCCCCGGTTTGTTTACTTATCTTCTTCTTCAAAATAAGAAAAATCATTACTGTAGCACTAACCACATAGAATGCTGTGCGAAGCGCATCTTTTCTAAGCAAATCTGCTCTGTCTTCTCGCAAAGCATCTATTAACCATTGAGGCCACTGCTGAGCCAGCAGTGCCTTATCAACGGGTGCGGAATATCCTCCAACTCCCGCAAAAATAGCCACTAGGAGTGCGAATCCACCGGTGGCTGCCGATGCTGTCAGCAGTGGTTTTATCAGGCTTTTTTCAGAAGTAAGCACTTTTTGAAGTCCGAGAGACGCAAGAACAGAAATTCCAAATATCGCTATCAGAATAGCGAAAGTAACTGACCGAAATTTATTGTAGCCGGGTAGATAATTAAACAAAAAATAGTTGAAAGATTCAAAATGGTCACCCCAGCTTAACAGGATTCCGAGAGCTGTCACTATTATTAACCACACTTTTATCCTTCTCTCAAGAATAATTATTCCTAAAACAGCCAGAAAAACAGCAATAGCACCCACATAGTAAGGAGCAGTCAAACGCTGTTCTCCCCAGTAGGTAGGCATGGCCCGAACATAATCTTTAATTTGATTTCTGCTAACTCCGTTAGATCGAAGTGCTTCGGCAATATTGGAGTTTAAACTTAGTTTTTCTTGGGAGGCACCTCCATAAAAATTGGGGATAAATAAAACCAGCGGCTCAGCAATGCTATTGCTAAATTCAAAAATATAATCTTTATTTAATCCCGAACCTCGTGAAGCAAGCTCACTTTTACCTCGGGTTGAGTATTTGCCATAATCAATAATATCCCATAGTTTGCCAAAGTTCGCTCCTATGGCAATCACCACCGCAGCCAGTAAAATCGGAATTTTTCTACTATACACTGTGGTATCCTTTTCTTTGATGGTAATAATGAGTTGATGGATGCTGAGGACGACTAAAATCAGGGCCAGATAATATGTCATTTGCAAATGATTTGCATCAATTTCAACTGCCAATCCAATAGCTGTAGCGATAAATCCTGATCGGTATTTTTTATTAAAAATGAGATTAAATCCCGCCACAACCAGTGGTAGGTAGGCAATGGCAATGATCCTGCTGTTGTGACCCGCCACATATCCGATAATAACGTATGACGAGCAACTGTAACATATTGACCCAATAGCCGCCACTAGCGGATCTATTTTGTAGGTTTGGAGTAATATGTAAAAACAAATACAGGATATTAAAATAACAGTATATGAACCATAGAGAAAAAACGGCGTTCTTTTTATTGGGCCAATTAAATCTCCGTCGTATATCGTACTAATAAATGTCGTTGGCATCCCGCTAAACATGGAATTAGTCCACAGAGGCTCCTCGTTGGCCTTATCTCTGAAATCAATAATTGCCTTTGCGGCAGACCTCCATTGCTGAGAGTCATGTCTTTCAATCGTTTTATCAAAGAGAATTGCCGGATGGAATAGTATGATGGGGATAATCAAAAAAATACCAATAACCAACCCGTGCCTGCCTAGCTTTTTCGTATTTAAATTTAATTGCATTAAGTGATCTTGATTTTAAAGAATCATTCAAAGGTAAAGCAATAGGAAGGAGCAAAGAAGAATAGACAAAAATTCAAAGAGGCTCATCTTTAACGTCAGCAGTATTTTCCTAAAGTATATGAGTTGGACGAGGGGGGGGTGTTTGCTAAATATTGATTACTCAAAAAGTTAGGAAATAACCCAATGTATAGCAGGGAGTGAATTATAAGCTATGTTTGGGGAAATTTTAATTACTCATACAATTCACACTTTGGAGTGGATATTTTAAATTATTTTCTTACAAACTATGCGTTAAAGTATTCTTTTGAAAAAGGGAAAGTGCTCTTCGGAGACGCTGAAAAAGGATGTGTCAGTATCGAAAAGGAAGACAATGGCTTTTTTAACAGGAAAGAACAAGTCTCAACAGACGGAATCGTCTGGAAAAGCTGGAAAAATAAAAAAATACCCTTCTTATTTTCAAAAGATGCCAACAAAGAAATAGTGACCGAAACTAATGGATATGTGAGCATTAATTACGATGTCGTGAGTGCCTCATCTTATCTGTTAAGTGGTTGGCATGAGCATATTAGTAATAATAAGAATAGCCTGGGGAGGATCAACTATCAGAATAGTTTAATGGAACAACTGGGCATAGTCGAAGTTCCGGTTGTTAATTATTACTTTGACATACTCCACACCGCTTTAAATCAACTAAATGATAGCTATTCCGTGGAAAAGTCCAAATCTTCCGTAGCCCTATCGCATGATATTGATAACTGTATGACGGCCTGGCTGGAAGGTTCATTCAGTGAGTTAAAAAACAAAAGAATCCATAACATTCCAAAACTTCTTTTTAAAAGACTGTTCAAAAAAGACGAATGGTTCAATTTTGAAGAGATTTCAGCGTTAGAAGCAACCCAAAATGCAAGGTCTACTTTTTTCTTTTTACCTCAAAAAGGAAAGGTGAATGGCCTAAAAAATGCAGATTATGATGTTACCTCTAAAACTTTTCAAAATCAGATTGAACTCTTAATCGCTAAAGGTCATGAGATCGGCCTTCATGGAAGTTTTGGGACGCATATAGATTTTGAAAAATTTATTCTTGATAAAGAGCGACTTGGAACCTCTGTGTACGGTAATCGCTTTCACTTTTTAATGTTTGATGTGAATCAAACGACCTCGCTCTTAGAAAAGGCCGGTATCAAATACGATGCGTCAATTGGCTTTGCGGAGCATATGGGTTTTAGAAGCGGAACCTGCTATCCCTTCTTCCTGTATGATTTTGAAAATGATAGAATTTCAAACGTTCTGGAATTATCAACGCATATCATGGATACTACTTTGCAACACAATAAGTACATGAATATACCTACTGACCAGGCATTTGATAAGGTTACGCCAATAATTGACGAAGTCATTAAGTTTGGCGGGGTTCTTAGTCTCTTGTGGCACAACACTCATTTTTCGAGATTCAAATATGGCGGTTGGAAGGAGGTTTACATGGAGATTCTTAATTATTGCAAACAACATCATGCAAAACTTACTACCTGCGAAGACATCTATCAATCGGTAGTGAGTCAAATAAATGATGAAGAAAATTAGAGTTCTTGTTCTTGATTGCGACCGTAAAAACTCACTGGCAATCATCAGAGACCTTGGAAAGCAAAAAATCTATAAAGTAGATGGGATCTCTCACTCTAAATATTCTATTGGTTTTTTTTCAAAATTTATTTCAAAAAAATACATCACCAGGAATCCTAAGAAAGATGGGGAAGGGTTTTTAAATGATCTCCTGAAAATCATACAAAAGGGGAAGTATGATGTGGTGCTTCCGGTCTCGCATGTGAGCCACATAATCTGTTCTTTCAATTCAAGTGAAATCAAGAAGTGGACTAATCTAATAGTTCCTACTCCGGAGCAGATAGATATTGCTACTCATAAAACAAAAACTTATGAAGTAGCGAATAAGCTAGGCATCCAAACTCCTTTAACAATTCAACCTCTTCATATTGACGATGTAGAATCTATTGAGATTTCATTCCCTTGCGTCATAAAAGCTCCCATTGAAGTTGGTAAAAACCTCGTTGAGTATGCTTTTAATAGAGAGGATATGATTCAGAAATTTAGAAAAATGGATCGCCAGAATGATTTCGGTGGAAAATTACCAATCGTACAAGAGTACTTAACAGGGCATGGTGCCGGGTTCTTTGCTTTCTATGAAAAGGGAGAATGTAGAAATTATTTTATGCATCGGAGAATTAGAGAATACCCCCCTTCCGGAGGAGTCAGCGCATGTGCTGAGAGTTTTAAAAACCAAGAGATTTTAGAGAAAGGAAAACTTTTACTTGATTATTTAAAATGGAATGGAGTGGCGATGGTAGAATTTAAAAAGAATGAGACTAACGACGAGTACAACCTATTAGAAATCAATGCAAAGTTTTGGGGTTCAGTGGAGTTGTCTAGAGGAGCGGGAGTCAACTTTCCAAGAATGATCATCGAACAATCAACCAATAAAGCAGTGCCTCAAATTACTGATTTTGAAGATGTTCGTTTTCAATGGATATTATCCGGAGACCTCTTGCATATATTGGAACGACCGTGGAACCTCATTCCCTTTTTACGGGATTTGCTCACAGCTAAGAATGATTTTTACTTTTCGGACATTAAACCAAATTTGATGGAATTTTTGTATATCCCAATCCATTACTATAAAAAATGGTTTAAATGAAGATAGACTTCCATACGCATACTCACCATTCCTATGACTCCGTCATGCATCCTAAGAAAATACTGAAGTTAGCAAAAAAGAGAGGATTAGATGCTATCGTCATTAACGACCATGATACAATAAAAGGAGGAGTTGAAGCTTGTCAGCTAAACGAAGATAGAGACCTAAAAGTAATTGTGGGAGCAGAGATTCGTACTGATGCAGGCGACATCACAGGTATCTTTCTCAAAGAGGAGATTAAAGCACGTGAAGTGAATAAAGTGATTGAAGAAATTAAAGGTCAAGGAGGGAGAGTAATCCTCAATCATCCATATTCCCATCACGATTTAGACAAAATCAATTTCAAAAAAATTGATTTTATTGAGGGATATAATGGGAGATTAGAGGAGACAAAAAATGAGAAAGCAATAAAATTAGCGAGAAAGCATGATATTCCGATCTTATCCGGAAGTGATGCCCATACTTACAAAGAAGTAGCAAGATGTTGGACTATTGTTGAAGATTTGGTATCATTAAAGCCAATTACAAATAATCATGCGTATTCCGGTTTATTTCCTATACTTCTCAGTCAATACATAAAATCTTTGAAAAAGAGAAGTATAAAAGTGGGAATAATCACAACCCTTAATCTCATTAAATACCTCAATAATCAATTAATCAGTCGGCTCAACTGAGAAGTGCAATAATCAATCATTTCAGTTATCAGGAAAGTCTGATTCTAAAGAATCGCTCAAAAGTAGAGCGAATGAGTTTATTGATGTCCTCCGAAATTTTAAAATAATAAACAGGGACGATAAATAGGACTGCCGTAAGAGCAGATCTCAAAGTAATAGAAATAACCGGGTGCCAGTTAGTTTGAAACCAAAATGCAAATAAACTGACTAATATTGCAATGATAAGAAGGGGAACATGTGCTCTTGTTAATGGATTCATTTTGAAGTGATAGCCAACAAAAAAGCATCTCAAGAGAATATGAATTAATGTGGAAATAAGAAAGGCAATACCCGCACCATTAATACCCCAAACAGGGATGAGGAGGTAATTTAAAACCATTAAGAGTAACGCTGCGATGATCTGGAATATCAAGTTATACTTGTAAAGGTGAGAGAAGTTGATTATCTCCCCGGCGAAGCTCAAAGTCATAGAGCACAATTTAGCAAAGCAGGTAATAATAACCACCCAATAACCGGCACTAAATTCATCTCCTTTAGGTATAAATTTGAATAAATCTTCAAGGTTAGTTATTATCCCTAGACATAAAAGAATCCCGGTAACACCCATTGTCAGAGAACCTCTTTGATATAGACTTTTTATCTCCTCAGTGTTCCTTTTCTGAGATTCTTTTGAAATAATGGAGCCTATAATCTTATTCATATTTCGTCTTGGAATCTCTACAATTACGGCTATGAAAAAACACGTTTGAAAAATGCCGTTTGCTTCAGATCCAAGATGAGTAGTGATTTGGTCATAAACTACATTATCATAAAATGCAGAACTTAGCGCAAGCAACATTGAATAGCTTCCAAACTTTAGCAGCTTCACCCTCCAATCGGCATCCATGATCCCGATTTTAAAATCAAAGCGAAAGTGATGAAGCGTAAATAATTGAAAAAACAACAGGATAAATGAACCTGAATAAACAATGCCTAAACCATATATTGCCGAATTGAAACTCCACCAAGAAAATGCGTAGCCTATTATTAGCATCAGGGTTCCAAGCCTCAGATAAATATCCCTTATGAAGGAGGGAAATATTACTTTCATAATGCTTCGGCTGTAAGCGAAAAGCAACTCGAACAAGCTATTTGAAAGAATTACCACCCCTGTAATGAAGAGGTAGTGAATATAG
>JAPPDO010000291.1:763-6313 GCA_028821635.1 Ekhidna sp. | reverse complement strand
GTGTATAAGAGGGCTGCCATATTTTTTCTATTTTAAGGTTTCCAAAAAGTTGTATGTCTGCTATTATTTCCAAAATTTCTTGGATATTTTAAAGAAGTAATAATTATGAATAAAACAAAACTCCAGAGTGCGTTTGAAAACCCGAATCCAATACAATCTAAAACTGATAAATTTAATTCATTGCAGTAATCTTCTGCTTGCACCGAGTTATATGGAATGCCAAAAGCAACGAAAAAATTTAGTAGAACAACTAACAACGATATTAGCCACCAATGTTGCTTTTTGTTAAACCAAGGGCTATCAATAATATGATATTGTATTGCATAGAATAGAGTAGTGATCACTACCATGGACCATCCAATCATTATGTAATAAGAGTTACCTATATAGTCTGTGCAGGTAATGTCCCAACCTCTTAGATGGTCACCCATATCCGTTGAATAGAGTGGAAAACCAAACCATTCATATATGGCTGCGAAGAATTCTTCCATAATATTTTACTTTTTCTTTTTTATCGTTACTGTGAATGTGCTGATCACATTAGAACTTGACTTTGGATAAAAAGCATCACTCACGCCCTCTATCAAATATTCCAGTCCAAAAGTCTTTTGCTGTTCCGATCTTTCATTCAAAATATTAGAGTCATCTATTGAAGATGAGGCATCAACCCAGTCTGGTATTCTACCCACTACTTTGATTTCCAATGCTTCACTTCTTAAGCTGCTAGTCTTTAATTTCATTAAATGAGTAAATCCCGAAAGTGATAAGTCACTCTTATTTAAGATAGGATCAACCTCAAGCTCATAATTTGGATTACTCAAGACATAATTAGTTGGATCTAAGAAATAGTTATCATCGTGTATATTTTTACCGAAATCAACAGCAATACTGAATCCAAATAAGCCCTTGTTTTGATTGTTTTTTGATACAGAAGCATCGGTAAGTATCTGTTTTTTTAATTCATATCTACTAAATTCTCCAATCTTAGGATTTGAAAGTATTTTGTAATTTAGCTCACTGATTTCTCCTGTTGATTGCAAAATAAATCTATTTAAATAACCTCCTTTAATATTATTCAGTATTTTTTTTTCCAAAATCGAACGAATTTGCTGATTACTTCCCAAAATCCAAACGTAATAAGGTCTCTCCCCTTTAAAACGAATTGGTTTATTTGTTTTATTGTAGTATAATCCATCAAAATTCGATATTAGTTGAATGACCACCGCAGCTAAATCAAACATCTTTATTTTTTCCGCAAAATCAATTTTTATTCCAACTCCTTGATTATTCAAATAGTCTTGGGCATCTACACCTGAACCGGGACTAAAGACAAAATCAGAAATAAGTACCGCTGCATTTTTGTCATTTACAGTACTGAGTACTGTATTAACTACATTTTTAAGATCTGAAACACTCCTATCTCCACCTCTTTGTCTAAAAGTTGATGGTTCCAACTTTTCAATAAAGTCCTGAATATCGGCAGGTAAGGCATTTCTTTTCGAGTAAGGTATGCTATTGTTGATATAATTTAAGTTCAAGCTGTCGCAAATTTGACTAATCTTAAAATCCCCTAATAAGTTGTATATCGCAGCTTCAAAATCCGTAACACCTGTAACATACCCATCCATGCTTGCAGAATTCTCGAGATAGACGTTAATGTTGAATGCTGTTGGCTGACTTGAAGATTTAGGTTGCCAAATATCATCTTTCGTAATATTTAGATTTTTCGCAGAATAATATTTAAACAGGTAGGAAAAGACCTTTGCATTATTAATTATTCCATCTTCGTCTTTAAACTGAGAAAAGCGTCTCCCTTCTGAGTTAGAAATATCTTGTAGTAATTGCTCAAATTCATCCTTATCAATGCGGTTGTCATCTTTAGCTAACTTCATAGCCATCTCATTAAATGATTGAAAATCAGAGGTACAACCTATTGAAGACAGTATTAGTAAAAAGAAAATAACACCTTTTCTATAGTAATTTCCCGACTGGGATGGCTGCATCGTACCTCTCAGCAATTTCTCTTTAGGGTGCCGTTTTTCGATCAAGGCTGTTCTTGTTGGGTTCATGTTCCTTTCTATTAATTAAACTTTTTAAAATTGTGCTTTATCTTAAGCAAACTTTTGAAGAATACCCAAAAATAAAAAAACCTGACTTTTCCACAAAAAACGCTCCTAAACCACTTAACCAATACTGCCTCTCAAGACTGGGAATAATTACATAATCGTTGAATACAGTATATTTGGATTTTGTCCCATCTATGTCGTCTAAACTAAAAAAAAACGCTAGCCTTCGAATTTTTCTGATTATAATAGGAGTATTGGGTGTCTACGCTCTTTTGGTTTGGATATTGGTTTATGTAGAGCAAGACAGCTCTCAGTCTAACCTCACAAATTATTCAAATGCCATCTGGTACTCTTTGGCTACACTGACAACTGTAGGGTACGGCGATCTTTTTCCGGGCACGATTTATGGGAGAATAATCGGCTACATATTAATGCTGACTAGTATTTTTATCTTCGGGTTATTAATTGGACAACTTACTACGCTTATGACAACAATTCGGGAGAACAAGAAACACGGATACTCGGGCACCAATTTTAGCGGTCACACGGTGATAATAGGATGGAATGAATTTGGCTGGCACGTGGTGGACCAGTTAGTAGGTGTTGGTCGTAAAGTTGCTATTGTGACTAACAGAAAGGAGAATGTAGAATTAATACAAGAAAAATATCACCATAAGAATGTTTTTATTCTCTTTTGTGATTATAATAATTACGAACTTATCAGAAAGTCTAACATTGAACATGCTGCGATCACATTCATTAATATGGATAATGATACGGAAAAGCTTGTCTATGTTTTGAACTTGAAGAAGATATTCCCCAACACAGAATTTGTTGTGATGCTGGAGAATGGTGATTTAAAAAACGCATTCCTCTCTGCCGGAGTCAGCAACACCATCTCAACGAAGGAGATTTCTTCAAAACTTCTGGCCTCTTATATGTTCGAGCCCGATGTTGCGAGTTACAGTGAGTCAATTCTATCATACGCTAAGTCAGACAGTGACCATGACATTAAGCAGCTGCTTGTCACTTCAGCTAATCCTTACCATGGGAAAGCTTATCATGAAGTATTCTTTGACCTAAAAAAAAGGTACAATTCCGTATTGATAGGGATTACTAAAAGAGATAAATACGGACAGAAAAAGTTGATCAAAAATCCGATTGGTGATTTCAAAATCAACGTTGGTGATTATTTGATCATCATACTAAACGGGAAGGCATACAAGTTGCTTAAAAAAACGTTTGGGGTCGAAGAGGGGGCATTAAAGGAGAAAAGACGATGAGATATCTAAGCCTTCTGATAATGATCTTCGGTTTAATTTCTTGTAAGAATAAAGATATTAATGAGGGCGAAGAGTTCCGCCCAAGACCTGTTCAGGATAATTTTGACTATTCGCATTTTACCAAAGTAACGGTTGATGGTGTCGAATACCTTATGATGGAACGGGACAATAACAATCCTCATGAGGGATTCGGCTTCATGGCCTTCCGTGCAAATAAATTAATGGAAAGACAAGACTCCATTATGTCTTACCTGAGAGCGATGCAGCAATTTCAAAATAAAATTTATGCCCGAATGTATGATCTTTCCGAGAAAGATGCACAAGCACAATTTGACGATGCTTTCAATGATTTTTTACTTAGCAAGATCACTGAACTTAAAGCACTTGAGCAAGAAATTCTGATAAATGAGGACAAAACAGAAAAATAGTTGAGCAGGATTACCCCCGCTATCCAAAAAATCTTTTTAAACTATAAAGAGAAATGGCAAGTGCATCACTCACGCCGGACTTTTCAATGATTTCCTTCCCAACTTTTTCGGCATCAATTAACTCATCACGTTCTCTAAAAACTTCTTCAAGAATATTGGTGTAATCAATTAAACAAAAAAGAACAGTTAATGCAGCAGAAGGTTTTGCACTTTTGAACACAATGGCCTTTAGTGCATTTCTGATGTTCTCTTCGAAGGCATAGTTGGCATTTTCCATTCTCTCGGAAAGTGGTATCCAAAGAAGTTTGGTCTCTTCTTTTTTTAATATGCCGCGCTGCGTAAGCATGGCATTCAGATCTACCTGAATATCTTTAAACTTACTGGATAAAGATTTTACCTGATCAACGATTTGAACGCCACTTTGCAGCTTTTTTAAAATGTTGTCAAGGATTCTATTGCCTGTCCCGGTAGTATCAAGAACTCTTATGATTCCTTCGTCCAGTGATATTTTCTTTAACAAATACAGTTCAAGAATACATGCCGAGACCACGCTGGGAACCACCGTCTTCTCAGCGGCTGCCAGTATCCTCCCCTCCTCATCGTCTAACGCAATTAGATAGTATCCTTCTGCAATACTTAGTTTCATTTTATGTTAATTTATTTTGATTTTTGGTTTGCAATGAGCTTTTTAAAATTCTGATGAATCATGTTATGATCAATTGAAAATCTTCAGTTTGCGTGAACTACAAAATTTGCTCAAATTTAGAAAAATCTTTAAACTATTTTTTCAATAAAGCACCAATAGTTAGGCCTTGAACCAAAATTGAAAAGACTACCACACAATAGGTGGTAAATAATATGGTTTCTTTTACCATTGCGTCTATCCACGTAAAATTTGAAAGCGAGAGTGCCAATGCTACCGAAATACCGCCTCTCAGACCGCCCCAGGTAAGTATCCGAATGGTTTTGGGCTCAAAGGTTCTGAATATTGAGAGAATGCTGACCGGAATACTTACTCCGATAAATCTTGCCGTTAATACAATGGCAATTCCAATGCCGCCGATGATAAGATTATTCGTAGTGAAAGAATCCGCAATTATCATGATCTCCAGACCAATCAGAATGAATAGAATTGCATTCAGTGCTTCGTCCAAAAGATGCCAGAATTTAAAAACATATTCACCGGTAGCATGCGCCAACCGCTCATCCCGGCCTTCATTTCCGATAAAAAGCCCCATCACAACCATTGCCAGTGGGGCTGAAACATGAAGCATTTCTGCTAATCTGCCTCCCACCATCACCAATGTCAGTGTGACCAGGACTTCCAGTTCAACGTGATCATTGTCAATGAAATCCAGTAGTTTAAATCCCGCAAAACCAAACAATGCCCCAAGTCCAAGCCCCCCGATCACCTCTTTCCCAAAAAGTAATGCTACGCTTCCCGCAGTTATCTCTGCAGAACCATGTCCTTCGGGATCGTGTATGCCGGCTTGTGCTCTCGCAATTGATAATATCGTTAGGAAAACAACTACTCCGACTCCGTCATTGAATAGCGACTCACCGGCAATCTTGATCTCCAGTTTCTTAGAAAGGCCGGCTTTCTTTACCAAAGCCAGAACAGCGATAGGATCCGTAGGAGAAATGAGGGCACCAAAAAGCAGGCAATAAACTAAAGCTATCTGAATCCCTGTGATTAATGGGAAAATATAAAATACCAAAAAGCCAACGATAAACGTCGACATCAACGTGCTCCCGATTGCCAAAATAAAAATA
>JAPPDO010000291.1:0-753 GCA_028821635.1 Ekhidna sp. | reverse complement strand
AAATAGAGATAGGAAGGCGCTCCTCTAACAGTTTGTTCAGGTTGATTGACAGGGCACCCGCAAAAAGGAGTAAATTCAACATCACATTCATCAGCACCTCCTCAAAGTCAAATTCTGCAATGATACCTTTGACCCCCTCCGTGATAGATGGAAAAAAACGTCCTAATACTAAAATAGTAACGGACATGGTCAACGCAATAAACATCAGGCCTATCGTAGATGGAAGTTTTAAGACCGTGATGTTGATCAGTGTGAATGTAGCGGCAAGAACGATAAGAAAGGTTATTAACTCAAGTATGCTCATTGGTAGCAGGCAGTGATTGCGTCTGTTTGTTTTAGCTTTAGCAGCCTCAAAATTGGCAATAAAAACATTTCAAAAAAATTGAAGCCTCTAAACGGCAACTACAATAATACGTAAACAAAGGATAATCATGTAATTACTTTGGGCACAAATAGATAAGCTATCATTTACTGTACAAGATGAGGTAAAACTATCAAAGGGTCTCGCTCTGAAATAGGTTGATACTTAAGAAGTGTAAAAATTGGAAATAAAGAGAGGAGATGATGAGCCGGATAAACTACAAATCACACCGTCTTTACTGGGGGTCTTACAAAGTAGGTGTCATGCTGGATTTAGTCATGAACTGGGAATCGGATGCTTTCATTGCCTGTAAACATGGGTTGAGGTCAGGCTTTATTTGTAGAATGAGGAAGGAGCTACTGGAGGAGCATGACTACCTTCGTATCTTAGCA
>JAPPDO010000206.1 GCA_028821635.1 Ekhidna sp. | reverse complement strand
GTCTAACTTTTTTGTCTTTTTTGATCGTCATTTAATTATTAAATCTTCATCCTTATGAGTTCAATATCCAAATTTAGAAAGCAATTTATTGCGTCTAAGAAAAGAGTTGAAATATTTAAATACTGGAATACCTATCAAATTGGAGACCTTCACTTGTATGCGCATCCGGAGTTAAAAGTAAATTTTTTAAGAAACCATCAATTTGAAATAGCTCTCCTCGGAGACGCTTTTGATTATAAAAACGCTCAGTTTTTAAACGATGATATTCTGGGAGACGTAAAGGATGAGATTAAAAAGGGAATCAGTGTCTTTGAAGCGTTCAATAAGTATGCAGGAGTTTACGCGGTGTTCTTTTTAGATAAATTGAATGGTAAACTCATTACTTTCAATGATGCGAGTGCCCAAAGAGAAATTTATTACCTCAATAAGCCGGGACAGGAATTAGCGTTAGGTTCACAAACTAAACTTATAAATCATTTTTTTCCATCCGAAATGGATGACAGCGCAGAGGCCGTTGAATTTTACTCATCTAAGCAGTTTAGTAAAAGAAAGGCATACGTGGGTAATTTGACAGAGTACAAGCACATAAAACATTTAAAACCTAACCATTACCTGGATTTAATCAAAAGAGAACCGGTGAGGTTCTTTCCAATAGAGGCTCTTGAAAAAGGAGACTTCAATGAAGTAGCAGAGAAAGCAGCCAAAAGGATCAGAGGTTATCTGGAGGCGGCAGCCAACAGGTATCGGCTTCTTGTGCCGGTAAGTGCCGGGTGGGATAGCAGGGTTATTTTGGCTGCTACCAAACATATTACGGATAAATGCCATTACTACGTTTGGATGAGTAAACCCTTACTGGAAAAACATCCTGATATCAGGATTCCTCAAAAAATGATGGCGGATTTTCGTTTAAAATTTGAGATAGTTAATAAAGACATTAAAATCGACCAAAGCCTTATTAATATTGTGGAAGAGAGTATTACATTTCCCAACGATGAATTCATTAAATATGTTCTTGGGTATTGGGCCAAATTCGAAAATCATATTTCCATAATAGGTAATGTCAGTGAAATTGCCAGAATGGAATGGTCATATCTTACCGGAATAAATGAGCTCAAAATTGCCCAATTACAGCAATACTCATCTCTTCAATACGCATTGAATTATTACAAAAAATGGATTGCTAAAAACAAACAGTATTTTGCCGGACATCAATACTATATAGTGGACATGTTGTATTGGGAAGAGAACTGTGGTAATGGCCTAGCCCGATCGAATACAGAGTCGAAAATGGGAATCGAGTATTTTTTACCTTTTAATTCAAGGGAATTGCTCGTTTTGCTATTATCAGTGGATAAAAAATACCGGGAAAAGCAAAATGCTAAACTCTATTCTAAAATCATAGATATCTTGTGGCAGGAGTGTGCCTTTTATCCCATTAATCCGGGATTCAAGAAAAAGATTATCTCAATGATGCAACGGTTGAGGGTTTACTCCTTCTACAGGAATGTACTTTTAAACTTGCAGGCAAGTAAGATGCGAATAAAAATGATAAGAAAAAAATTGCTGTCAAATAAAAAATGATGTTCGCAACTATTGACTTTCAGTACCAAAAATCTAGTGAAGTGAAATCAAAGAATGAAATCAAAAATTGGTACAATAAATACACTGGGAGGCAGAAGAAAATTGGTGTTAATCTGAGGCATTTTACAGTTATGAATAACGGTGTAAAGGCAGGGCTGCAAAGAAATCACTATGTCCTGGAGGTAGGCTGTGGAATTGGTACCCTAACAGGTCTGCTTGCGAAATATTTAAAAACGGGAAAACTGGTTGCGACTGATATCAGCGATAAATCTATTGAAATTGCAAAAAAGAGACTTTTAAGACATAGAAACATTAGTTTTTTAGTGACGGATATGCAAGATTTTAATCAAGAAGAAGTATTTGACTTTATTATCCTTCCCGATGTGCTTGAGCATATTCCAATGAATGAACATAAAGTTTTATTTCAGAATCTTTCAAAGTCATTAAAAAGTGGAGGGAAAATGCTGATCAACACTCCTCATCCGAAAAGTATTCATTACTATCGTAAAAATTATCCAGCTAAACTTCAGATAATCGATCAAGCCTTACCTGCCGATTTTCTACTGTCCAATGCATATCTGGCAGGACTTACACTGGTTCATTATACTTCTTACTCAATATTTCATAAAGCTCATGATTACGTATCTATTCTATTCGAAAAGAACAATTTGAAGGACTACTCTAATAAATCAAAACTCGAAATAGTTTTCTCTAAACTCAAGCTCAGATTTAAGTACTAAATTTTGAAGCCTACGATTCTTTATGTCTATCCCTTTCTCACTACTTTTATTCAAAAAGATTTATCCTTTCTTAGTAAATACTTCATAGTCAAAAGTCCAACAAGTTCATGGAAATCAAGGAAAAGGTCACTTTTCTGGAATACTTTACTTTCAAGATATTGTTGATGAAGATATAGGTGATAATTATTTTATCACTCCTCTCCCTATTGCTTCTTGATAGTGTCAAAGTAACAGATCCTGAATAATATGTTGCAACGCCAATACTTTCAAATAACTCTTTCGTTTAATAGTCACGATGTCCTATAGGTGCAAACTTGTTATAATATGAGACCAATTTATCATCTAACATCTTCCTCCTCACGGAGGGATATTTAGCTATATGGAATGAAATAAAATAGGGAGCTATTTTTTTACTTGGAGGCCAATGGTCAGCATTGTGCATAAACCACCCATTACAAAGGAGTTTGACCTTTTCTTGAATAGTTGAATTATCTAAGTCCTCTCTATCCGGGTAGACAATACTTTTATCGTTGCCCAAAAATCAAATAATTAGCTGTCATCTGCTTATCTCTTTAATTTTTTGATAGAATGAAGCATAATTATGAATGTCCAGAAATTTCTTGCTCCACTTTGAACGTGCGCTGCCTCTCAATTTCTCATTTGCTAAAATAAAAGTAAAGCCTCGTTTAACTTCTTCAATGGTAGGATTAGCCGATAGCAAAACTCCACTTTCAGCATCAACAATCTCAGCAACTCCACCAACATCTGTTGCAACGACTGGAATACCGAAAGACATGGACTCCATAATACTAACCGGAAGCCCTTCTGATGAGCTTAAATTTACAAATAGTGATATGTAGTGATTACGATAAAAATTTAATAACTGGTCATTAGAGACCATCCCGTTCAAATACACTTTTAAGTTTTTGGGAACACGGTCTATTATTGACTTAATACTTTTCTTTAGTTTACCATCGCCAAAGTGATGCCACTCCAAGGTAAGGTTAGGGTAGTCCTGACTAAACTGTTTGATGGATTCGGCGATTAAACATACTCTCTTTAAGGGGATGATCCTAGAACATGAGACGATGCGTAAAATTCCATCCTTTACGCCTTTAGATACCCCACGATCAGTTGTTCCAAGAAAAGACTTGAACACTTTCTCTTCAAACCCATATTTTTCTACAATATATCTTTGACCATGGCTGGAGACACAAAAAACGGCACTCAATTTTTTTAATGTAAAAGCTCTGAATGGTATGTAAGAATGTTTCCTTCGATCTTCATAAATGTCATAACGATGCGCTCGAGTAATTATAACCTGCGCGTTACAAGATTCCAAGTAAGTTGCTAATCCAAAGGTTATTCTGTCAAACCAATAGGTATAAAGTACCTCGTCTCCTTTAAGATTACGTTTTGCCCAGTTTTTTATAATACGTCCATGATGAGCAAATCCGATATTATTTCTAATACCTGAAATGCCACTTAATGGATTTTGAACTAATGATTTTATAATTGATTTTAAACTAAACAAGAGTGGGTATCCTTTGGATTCTGAACTTACCAGTAGTGCCTGAGACATGCTCAAATCCAAGTGAACCTGGTTAGGTAACTTCCGTTTTTTTGATTCAGTTTTAAATGGAATAATGGTCAGATGGACTCCTTGAGATACGAGAAAGTTGACCTCATTATGTACAAAAAGTTCACTATCGCCAAAAGGATAACTAAATGTGAAAAGATATATTTTCATGAGTTAATACAGTTTGAAGTCATGGTCCCGAGAGATTTAAAATAAGAAAATTTTCCTGTAAAATGCAACAAATCTCCTTTGGTGCCACTTCCTGCAATCTCCATCTTTTCAGTAATTTACTGACTATAAAGATTACTGGAAAAGATGAATCAAAGATTTATGCTTTTACGCACTAGTCTCACATTAGTTTTGTATAAATATTTGCATTTAAGCGTATGTCTCTGCTCAACTTCAAGGAAATAATCAGCGTTTCGCTTATCCTCTTTTCGGTGATAGATATTCTGGGTAGCATTCCTATCATCATCAATTTGAGGAGAAAGTTTGGACATGTTCAGTCTGAAAAGGCAACGGTCGTTTCAGGTGTTATTATGGTCGTTTTCTTGTTTTTGGGAGAGCAAATCCTGAACCTTTTCGGGATTGACATAAGTTCCTTTGCCGTAGCAGGAGCTGTTGTAATGTTTTTGCTGGGGATGGAAATGATTCTTGGTCTTCAGTTTTTTAAAGCCGATCCGGAGGAGTCGAAGAGTGCTTCAATTGTGCCCCTTGCCTTCCCGCTGATAGCAGGGGCAGGGACAATGACCACATTAATTTCTTTAAAAGCAGAATATGCTAACCCGAATATCCTCGTCGGGATGGGGGTAAACCTGCTTTTTGTTTATTTAGTCCTCAAAACATGCGGATGGCTTGAACAAAAGGTCGGAAAAGCAGGCTTTAATACCTTGAGGAAGGTGTTTGGAATCATACTCCTCGCCATTTCGATTAAGATTTTCAAAAATCATCTATTGATATGATAACGCTTTTTACGGATGGTGCTGCAAAAGGAAATCCCGGCCCCGGAGGATATGGTGTCATCTTAAAGTATAAAGGCAAAGAAAAAGAATTATCAGAGGGCTTTCGGATGACCACCAATAATCGTATGGAACTTTTAGCTGTGATAGCAGGCTTGGAAGCTATTAAAAAACCGGGATGGCAAGTGAAAGTAGTATCTGACAGCAAGTATGTAGTGGATGCAGTGGCGAAGAAGTGGCTGGATGGCTGGGTAAAAAAAGATTTTAAAGGCAAGAAAAATAGGGATTTGTGGGAAAGGTACCTTAAAGCCGCTAAGGCGCATGATGTCACTTTTCAGTGGGTGAAAGGCCACGCCGGATGCCCTGAGAATGAGCGATGTGATCGGTTAGCAGTTAGAGCTGCGGTGTCCTCTAAACTAAACATTGACAGCAGTTTTGAGCAGGGAAGGTAAAAATTATTTAATTTTAGAGACGATTTAATTTGATTAGGACATGAAAAAAGGATTTTATTATTTTCTGTTTGTGATGGTTGTTTCAGGAGGGTTGGTTCTTTACTACAAAATCGAGCGAGATGAAAAGATGAAGAATCCAAACCTTACGGATTTAGCCGTAGAGCCGGATTTGTTAATGAGCACGGCAGACCGGAATTTTCATGATTATAAAGACTTGACTGCAATTAAATTTCTGGAGGACGCAATAACGACCATGAAGATTCTTGAGAAAGATGGTGACAGCGTAAGTATAGAAGCTATTGAAATTGCTATCCATGATTTAAAGGTCGTTGAAGAACATATCAAATCAGAAGACATTAATGACGATTTCATGTACGAGGCTTTTGCTGATGCCATGAACTCCATGGCCTATGCCTCGCTAAGGTTTTCAGAAAAATTCATTAAAGAAGGCAAAAATGAAGAAGCAAAAGTAACGATTGATCATGCAATGGATCACCTCCAGAACTCCATCCGATTTGCACGGGGTGAGCAAAAAGAAGATGAAATTAGAATTGCAGGACATCTTCAGCGAATTATTGAAAATCACTGGGAAAATGACATCTCCCAAATTGACGTAGTAATGGTCGAAATTGACTCAGTGGTTAAGGCTCATGTGATTCAGTAAGGTCGGTTTCACATTCATTAAAATCAAATCCCAGTCTTGCTAACTCCTTCAATACAGGGTCGTATATCTCTTTTTTGATGGGAATATGAACCCCCTTTAATTGAATTTTATTCTGAAGCATCAACTTCGTTGCGATTGCAAGCGGCAGCCCCACCGTCTTTGACATCGCCGTGTTCAGGTGATCATCGCCTAATGCAACCATGCTGGACTCAATCTGCCTTGGCTTGCCGCTGTCAAGAAAATTGAACTTGTGCCACATTACAATCATATCCTTATCTTCTTTTTGAAGTGTCCACTTCTTCTTTAAGATGTGTTCCAGAATTTGTGCAGGTGTCCCTTTCTCCAATCCCACGAGTTTGTCCTCAAATATGCCAAGCCACATTATCTT
>JAPPDO010000278.1 GCA_028821635.1 Ekhidna sp. | reverse complement strand
CTCTTGCCATTCTTAATGAAGTCTTTAACATGACATTGGGGACAGTGAGTAATTTTTGTATAAATCATTTTTTATCGCAAAACTACTTCAGTTTAGCAATGCCCATCATTGTCTTTCAAAATAATCTCCAATACTTTACCTATTGCCGTCAGACCTTCATGCACTTTGATAACTTCCAAGTTCGTATAGTTCGACCCTCCTTTATCGAAAGTTGCTTTTACACTATCTAATTTTTGTTGGATTTCTATTAACCTCTCCTCTAAGTCTTTAAAAATAGTAAGAACAGGCAGAGGGTCAGTAGTAGGTTTGAAAGCCTTTTTGTCTAATAAAACTAATTCATCATAAAGGGCTTTCAGCAAGCATCTGTTATCTTTCATCTCTTTTAAATTTGAACTCTACAAATTTACCCCTTCCAAGTGTAGTTTGCAACCTGACCAAGATGGCTATACCTTCGTATCTTTGAGAAGGGACAGGGTGAGTTGCACAAGCAAAAAATAAAAATCTAACCCGAAGCAACGCAGTTGTAGGCAGAGGGAATGGAAATCTAACCCGAAGCAACTCAATTCTAAGCAGAAGCGGTTACCATGCTGATCTGATAAAGAAACAACCCATTAAATAGCATTCATTCACAACGCCTGAAACATTAATTTTGGCTGGTGAATCAGATATTCCAACTTATCCGAAAGGATTTTATCATTGATTGGAGGCGGCAAGAGCCCTTCACCGGTATTTTACTGTATTTGGCTGCGACTGTTTTCACCACTTACATGGCATTTCGGGGTTTTGTTTCTGTGGAAGTTTGGAATGCACTCTTTTGGATCATCCTCCTGTTCACAGGCATCAATGCGATCTCTAAAAGTTTTATTCAGGAGGAGAGCAGGACACACTATTTCTTTTTTACCTGCAAATCCTCACACTTAATAGTCGCAAAACTTATTTATTCCTGTCTTTATTTGCAAGGAGTAGCTTTTTTAGCCATCGCTGTTTTTAGCATTCTTTTCGGAAATCCAATACCGAATTACCTGCTCTTTACTTTCAATACCTTTTCAGGCGTTCTTGGTATCTCCTCGGCATTTACGATGGTCTCGGCCATTGCTTTTAGGGCAAGCAACAGGCCAATCATGATGGCAGTGCTTGGCTTTCCTGTTGTAGTGCCGGTGCTTATTCTTTCAATAAATAACTCTTACCGGATTTTAGATGGTTTTATCTGGCTGCAAATCCGTGGAAATGTGTTTGCACTCCTCTCCGTTGATGTAATTATCATTGCACTAACTTACATTTTGTTTCCGTTTACCTGGAAGAGTTGATGGGATATTTATTAAGAACGAACTGGTGGAAGTGGGTATGTGTGCTGCTCCTTTTTTACACAATGATTGGTGGTTTGCTTTCCCCGGTACCACGATTGCCCATATTAAATGAAACCATAAGAGTCCTCCATTTCCATGTTCCCATGTGGTTTGGAATGGTTCTTCTCTTCATTGGGTCTTTGGTTTATGCTATCAGGTATTTAAAAAGTCAAGACAAATTATTTGATATTTACAGTTATCAGCTTGCCTCAACCGGTGTCGCAATGGGCGTTTTCGGTGTGCTTTCAGGGATGGTGTGGGCTAATTTTACGTGGGGTCAGGCTTGGGTGAATGATCCTAAGCTAAATGGATCCGCTATTTCACTTTTGATTTATTTGGCCTATTTCATTTTAAGGAACTCGCTGAATGATGAGGAGCTAAAAATAAGAATCTCCGCAGTTTACAATGTATTCGCCTTTTTTCTAATGGTTCCATTAGTATTCATTATCCCCAGACTATCGGATAGTTTGCATCCCGGAAATGGTGGAAACCCGGGCTTCAATTCATACGATTTGGACAGCAGCTTGCGTAAAGTTTTCTATTTCGCCGTCATTGGATGGGCACTTTTAGGCTATTGGATGGCGACCATTTCGACGAGGCTTTCGTTGATTAAAAGAAGATATGAAGATGCGTAATTTCTTATCTCTTTTGCTCTCCGGCGTATTTATTTCGGCTAATGCTCAGGTGCAAATGGCTGATGATTTTCGTGGGGAAGGAAAAATTTATGTAGTCTTAACGATCATACTCATTTTGCTCGCCGGGTTTTTTTTCCTTCTTTTCAAACTGGATCATAGAACAAAGCGTTTAGAGAAGGAATTAAAAAATAAAGAACAATGAAGGCAAAGTACATTCTTGGAATTGTAATCATTGCGGCAGCCATTGTCATCATTATGACCATGACCGGAGATGCAAGTTCTTATGTTTCATTTACGGAGGCTAAAGATCTTTCAGATAAAGGATTCAAAAGAAGTATTCATGTAGTGGGAGAGCTTCCGAAGACGGCAGGCGGTAAAATCATCGGGATAGAAGAAAGTCCTGATAAGCTCTCTTTCAAATTTCAAATGGTAGATGAAGATGGTTTTAAACAGCAAGTTCTTCATGCTAACCCTATTCCTGCCGATTTTGATAAGTCGGAGCAGGTAGTCATCATCGGAACCTATAAAGGAGAGATCTTCATTGCCGAAAAAATTCTACTAAAGTGTCCTTCTAAATATCAGGAAGACCCCGAATTTACCAGCTAATTATGATTCATATTTTCGAGGGATTACTGGGGCATATTTTTGTCATTGTGGCGTTTGTGAGTAGTTTACTTGCAGCTTATGCCTACTTTAAAGGAAAAAGCAGAGATGAAGGTTGGATTTCTTTCGGAAATAAACTGTTTTACCTCCACCTTATCGCCATTTTAGGTGTTATCGGAATCCTGTTTTACCTCATATTCAATCACTATTTTGAATACCATTATGTCTTTAGTCATAGTTCTAAACTACTGCCATCATACTATCAAATTTCCTGCTTATGGGAGGGACAGGAGGGATCATTTCTTCTATGGATGTTTTGGAATGCCATTCTCGGAATTATTCTGATAAATACCAACAAATTCTGGAAGGCTCCTGTCATGTTCATCATGTCTTTAACTCAGGTGTTTCTCGCCTCTATGATTCTTGGAGTGGTGATTTTTGATGTGAAAATTGGAAGCTCTCCATTCATACTTTTAAGAGATGTCATTGATGCACCCATTTTTAAAACGAATCCAAGATTCATACCTGAAGATGGGAACGGACTCAATCCCCTGCTCCAGAGTTATTGGATGGTCATCCATCCTCCAACGTTATTTCTTGGGTTTGCAACGACGGTTGTTCCGTTTGCCTACTGCATCGGAGGGCTGCTTATCGGAAAAAGTAAAGAATGGATTCACCCGGCCCTTCCTTGGACTCAGTTTTCAGCGATGAT
Organism: Ekhidna sp.; assembly: GCA_028821635.1. Taxonomy (GTDB): domain Bacteria; phylum Bacteroidota; class Bacteroidia; order Cytophagales; family Cyclobacteriaceae; genus Ekhidna. Next base: position 3,074 of record JAPPDO010000278.1, on the reverse strand, counting down.
TTTGGGAGTTGGCATCCTCATGGGTGCTTATTGGGCTTATGAAACCTTAAACTTCGGTGGATACTGGAACTGGGACCCTGTTGAGAATGCTATCTATGTCCCATGGCTGGTTTTAGTGGCTGCGATACACGTGATGATAGCTTACAAAAAAAGTGGGTCTTCCCTAAAGCTTTCACTGATTTTAGTGGTTGCGACCTTTATTTTAGTGCTTTATGCTACTTTCTTGACGAGAAGTGGAATTCTTGGAAACTCATCCGTTCATTCCTTTACTGATTTAGGCTTGTCCGGCCAATTACTTTTGTGTCTTTTATTTTTTCTTGCATTATCAATCATCCTGATTGTCAAAAGGTGGAGGCAAATCCCATTGACTGAGAGGGAAATTGCTGCTTATTCTAGGGAGTTTTGGATTTTCATAGGCACTGCGGTTCTCGGATTGATGGCTTTTCAGGTGCTCGCTTACACGTCAATGCCGGTATACAACGCTATCGCTGAAAATCTTGGCTTTAGTCTGAACATGGCACCTCCTGTAGACATCTTTGATGCTTATTCCTTTCCTCAACTTTTACTCGCTATTGTGTTAGCCATTCTCTCGGGGACAGGTCAGTTTTTATGGTGGAGAAAGATGGATAAAAATAAACTCCTGGATGAATTGAAGATTCCCCTCATTCTGGCTTTAGTCGTTTCTGTTTTTGTTATTGTAATTGGGAAAGTTAGTGAATGGTATTATATTTTGCTTTTAATTACGAGCTTATACAGTGTCTTCGCCAATCTCAAAATATTCATTAGCCTGGCTAAATCCAACATCAGCCTTTCCGGCGGGTCTATTGCACATATCGGGGTTGCCTTGATGTTGATAGGCATTCTATTTTCATCAGGCTACTCCTCTATTATGTCCAAAAACTATACAGGCTTGGTGTGGAGCAGTGAATTTCCGGATGATGTCAATAACAATAATCTTTTGCTCTTTATCAACGAACTTCGACCGATGGGGGATTATTCTGTGATCTATAAAGGCATTCGAAGATGGACAAGAGAACAAGGTTACGTGAATGAAGATGATTTGTATTACACGAATGACCCTTTAAAGGTGGTTCTAAATAAAGATACCTTAACGCTTATCAACCCGGAGAACAGCTACTTCGAGGTAGCATACGAAACCAAAAGCGGGGATAGCTTCACGCTATATCCAAGAGTTCAAATCAATGAAGCGATGGGCGGGCCTGTGTACGCTCCGGCGATCAGAAGATCCCTGACATCTGATATTTACACGCACGTGAGAACGTTTCCTGAACCTGAGCAAGAGGTAGAATGGAGTGATCCGGAGGAGACTAAAGTAACTATCGGAGATAAGTTCTTTATTAATGATTACATCGCAACACTAGAAAAATTGACCCCTGTGGATGAGATTAATGGCACAAAGCTCTCTAAAAATGATGTTGCAGTGAAGGCTGTGATAAATGTTCGGGGGGAGTACAAAGATTATAAAGCAGAACCGGTATTCTTAATTAGAAATAAAGAATTAGTGGGTAGAATTGATGATGAGGTGAATGATCTCGCTTTTCGGATTTCGATTCAGAATATTATACCACAGGAGAATGCCGTAATTCTTGCTTACCAAACCACACAAAAAGACTGGATCATCATAGAAGCGGTGAGAAAACCATGGATCAATTTACTTTGGATTGGCACGCTCCTTCTCGTTGTTGGCTTCCTTATCGCTATGAGAAAGCGGTATGTTGAGTTTATGGAAATGCAACAGATATAATAATTTTGTGATTTTACTTTATGAATAGGAGGCATCACTAAAATGTGGTTGATTTTTCATAAAAAGTGATGCACACAAAAGTTGCAAAAGAGCAACATCCACGAAGAAGATGCCGTAAAATCTTTTAACCCCTCCTCCCCTACTCCCTCACAAACTTTAACGAACGCCCATCCGGCAACTGCATCAAATAAAGGCCGCTTTGTAGGGAGGAGATGTCTACCCTTATGTTGATGGGGCTTTCCAATAACAATTTCCTGCTTAAACTCAGTAGTTAGAATGTCCCTCCGAGCGGTACTTGCAGACCGCCGAGCAAGATTTTCTTACCACAAAGGGCACGAAGGTGAGTACAAAGTTCAATAAGAAAATGCGAGATTAAGGCATAGCCTTTCTCCGTGCTCTTTGTGGTAAGAGAATACTCATAGCGATGACCCTTGACCACATTTCCACGATCTCTCTAGGTGTAGTTTATAATCGGGCCTCGAAAGTCCGGCCGGGATGGCTACACCTTTATCTCCTGCTTCATTAATCTCCTTGCCGAAAAGTCAACAAAACATATTAAAGCGTAGATATAATCTACGTTTAGTTAGGAGAATAAACAAAATGCCTATTCACTGAGAAAGAAAATGCATCTGCAAACTTTTTAAGTGCATCTGCAAGAAAAAAAAATGCACACTTTGACTTTTTGAGAGCATACTCCTTTTTAGGTCTAGTTTGTAACCCGGCCTGAAAGATCTGCTAGGATGAACCGTTGTTTGTCTTGAACAGGATTTATTTGATTTTATGTTGATCAGCATGGTTTTAATCTGACCTAGAAAACTCCCATAAGAGAACTGAGCATGAGACTTCCTATTTTCCAAACGATTACCCCGCCGATAATTACAGCATAGAGCAGTTTAAGTGACATTGCCGTCACAAAGCCCAAGAAGGATCCTAAACCGGACTTAAAGGCTGATCTAATTCGATTACCCCCATATAAATCACCAATAACTGCCCCCAAAAGAGGGCCTACAATGATTCCAAAAGGGATAGGCAGAATCACCCCGGCAATAGTCCCGACCATGCCGCCAATCATTCCGGCTTTGGTGCCGCCAAACCTCCGTGCGGCGGCGGCTGGAAGTACATAATCCAGGATTAAAATAAACATCCCGATGATCCCCCAAATGATAAAAGAGGTTGTACTAAAGTACGTATCCGGAGAGACATATTGAGCAGAAATCAATGCTCCATACGTTAAAAGAGGCCCGGGCAGAGGAGACCACCACCGAGTTCAGCGTGTCGATCACGCGCTGGCGCACCGCCTCGAAATCCG
>JAPPDO010000002.1 GCA_028821635.1 Ekhidna sp. | reverse complement strand
GCTACGGGTCTGCGAACAATATCAACTGGCATATTTTGTTATTGCAAAGAGTGATTTTGAGCAATTTCACCTAAAACAAGGCGATACGGAAGGTTTGGTTAATTATGCGCTCTCCATCAAAGGGATTGTGATCGCAGCAATAATTATTGAAAGAGGGGAAGAAATAAAGCTGTCTTTTAGGAGTGTTGGGGATTATGCGGTGAATACCTTTGCGGAGAGGTATTTTCAAGGCGGAGGTCATAAAAATGCCGCAGGTGGAAACTCAGAGGAGAGTTTAGAAAAAACAGAAGAAATATTCATGAAATTGATCAAACAAAACGTCCTTAATACAAAAATTTAATGAAAAACTACCTATATATACTATTGGCAATAGCATCTGTCGGATGCGGAAGCAGTCAAAACTTCGAGACCGAAAACGGCACGCTAGTTACTTATGCACGAAAGGGCAGTGGGGAACCATCCGATACCTTAATATCTTACTTCCTCCTGAAGTATGAAAAAGGGGAAAACAACGTCTTATATGAAACAACTAAAGAATCTCCTGCCGCCCTGATGCTTGATTCTAACTTTTATGTTAACAACAAGGGAGCCTTTTTTGAAGTGATCAAAAAGATGAAGGTCGGTGATAGTGTGAACTACTCGCTGTCGGCATCAGAACTCTTCATCGAAAATTTTAACGGACGACTTCCGGACTCTGTTGAGTTAGATGACCCCATCGGAATATCTGTCTCTTTTCTTTCGCAGGTAACTAAAGATAAATATGATCAGCAATCCCTCTCTATGAAAAGAGAACAACTATTAGCACAGGTTGATAAAGAACAGATAGCAAAAGATACTGAGATTATTGATAACTATTTAGCATCAAAGCAAATTGAAGCTGTTAAGTTGGAGTCCGGAATCAGATACACCGTAAGTGAAGAAGGTAGCGGGCCGAAACTTAAATTAGGGGAAAATGTAAATGTTCATTACGCAGGCTATCTGCTGACGGGCGAGTACTTTGATACTAGTATGAAAGACGTTGCTCGGGCTAAGGGTCTATATAGCAAAAGGCGGGAACCATACGACCCCCTCCCTATCAGCATCTACGACAGCCCGGTTATCACCGGTTGGCATGAAGGAATTTACCACCTTAATCGGGGTGCTAAAGCCACTCTGTACATTCCAAGTCAGCTTGGATACGGAACTCGGGGCAGTGGCAAAATAATAAAACCAAATTCAATATTGGTCTTTGATATAGAGATCGTTGAATAAATAGGTGTAAAGCAAATGAAAAATGTGCGTTGCTTTACCCTACTTTTTGCTGCCTTAGCTGCCTCTTGTGGAGACGGTAACGTGGTGGTCATGGCAAACCCTTCTGTTCAGGCAGCCGCAGACAGTGTTACAATCGTCAATTACATTGACAATCTTGGTTATGCGGATGCTGATAGTGTGCTGCCCTCCGGTGTCCATTTTGTTATACTGGATTCCGGCAGTTTAGAAGCAATTGACGAGAGTGACATCGTTACCTTCAACTATGTAGGCAAACTCCTGAATGATACTATTTTTGATACCTCAATAAAGGAGGTAGCCGACAGCATTAGAATGGCAGTAGAAATGAAAACAGCAGCTAAAATGGATACGCTGGACATTGAGCTGGCCCTTCTTTCCGTTTTCAACGAAAGGCGAAACTATAACCCCCTTAAAATAGTCTATTCGGCATCGGGCTGGACCATTGAAGGAGACTTTATCAACGGTTTTACTGATGGCGTTTCCGCTACTTTCAGGTTACTCCGTACAGGGGGTTCGGCCTTAATTGTCATTCCTTCAGCAGAGGCTTATGGAACGCTTGGCTCCGGACTTCTCATTGATCCGAATACGGTTATCGCCTTTGAACTTTTACCGATAGAGGTGGAAAAGCAGTGAAGATTTGCTTTGCATCGAATAACAGAAATAAAATCAGGGAGTTCAGTGAAATGTTGAGTAACTCTTGTAACATCGTGAGCCTTAGCGATCTAAATATCACAGAAGACATTCCTGAGACAGGTCATACACTTGAAGAGAATTCTAGGATTAAAGCCAGGTATGTTTTTGATAAACACGCTATCCCTGTATTTGCTGATGATAGTGGACTGCTCGTAGAGGCTTTGAATGGTGAACCCGGCGTTTATTCTGCTCGATATGCCGGACCAGAAAAGGATAATGAAAAAAACATAGACCTTCTCCTTAAAAAACTAGAAAGAACCCAAAATCGAAAAGCAAAATTTAAAACCGTCATCACACTAATAGAGGAGAGTGGAAGTGAGTTTCAATTTGAAGGAAGTATTCACGGCACCATTATCAAAAATCGTAAGGGAAACGGTGGCTTTGGTTATGATCCGATATTTACCCCGAATGGCTACAACTCTACTTTTGCAGAAATGGAGCCTAAAGAAAAAAATAAGGTTTCACATCGGTTTAAAGCAGCTAAAAAACTAATGATGCACCTAACGAATAAGTAAAAAAGTCAGTAGACAATTCCGATTTAAGTTATCTACAACTTTTTGTCTCAAAAAAACGTTAGCCATCCTTTCTTGTTTCTACTTTTAGTTTTCTGAGGTTTCTAATAAGGTCAAAGTTTTCAACTCTTAGACTATTCAATCCCTCTTCAATAGCGAGACCTTTGCAGATAGAGTTAGACAAAAAGCTATAATGTTGTAACTTATGAGGGTGGGTTTTTAAATCAAGTTCTCTCCACGCCAGCTTCAATGATGCAACTGTAAGCCGTTGCATGCGTAAAAGCACTTTCTTCAAAGCGATCAACCCCCTGATAGGCTGGAACTTGCTATCAAATGACATTGATAAAGTCTACTATCGGGGCAAGTCCAAAAAAGGACAGTCAGCCTATCTAGGGCTTCTCTTATTTTAAGATGCTTTTGACAGGTATCTGGTACGATTTAAGTGATATGGATATAGAGGATATGGTGAGCGAAAACCTAGAGGCCATGATTTTTTGTCATGTAAGAATAGAGGATGAGGTATCCGACCATCGTGTGTTAAGCCGCTTTCGGAGTGAGTTAAGTCCAAAGGTGCTTTTGATGAGTTGTTAGCTAAGCTCAATGGGCAATGAAAAGCTAAAGGTATTATGGTTAAACAAGCAACAGGCGTTCCTGATAAGTTCAAAGTAGATGCCAGTTTAACTAATAATCCTCGCAAGCCCAAAGGCAAGAAGACACATGAACTGGCACAAGATCGGCAGGAAGGCGACTGCGGTGCATTAGACTAATAACAGGAACGCCACACACATTGACTGCTTGCTACAGCACAAATGAGGATAGACCCACTAGGAGCGTTGGTTCAAAAGACGTGGTCAGCGTCATTATGGCTACAAACGGCATATTGCAGTAGATGACGACGATGAGGAGGAAACTCCGTTGGGGTGACGTTCCAATTGCTGAGTTTGGGCAGAAAGCTGCTGTTAGAGAGTGCTGCTAACACAAGAGTGGACATCACCTCCCTGCGAAGTGGCTTTTACCTCGTGCAACTATCGGATAGCCGGTTGTTGAGGTTTATCAGGAAGTAGGAGGAAGGCAGTTTAAAAGAGTGTAGCTGTCTGCTCATCACATTAATTAAAATCCCCTACATACTTCTTTTCTACCTCTCATGCATTTGCTAAGTTTGCGCTACGGGATTACAAAAATTTTATGCAAAAGATACTGGTAACAGGAGGTCTCGGGTACATTGGTTCTCACACAGTCGTAGAACTTGATAATGCTGGTTATGAAGCCGTAGTGGTGGATAATTTGTCAAATGCTGAATTAGAGACTACGAGGCGACTCCATGCACTTCTAGATAAAGAAATTATATTTTATGAGTTGGACATCAACGACACTGAAAGGTTAGGTCAGGTTTTTGATGAGCACAAGATAAGTGCCGTGATCCATTTTGCGGCTGCTAAAGCTGTGGGAGAGTCTATAGCAAATCCACTGAAATACTACAAGAATAACATAGCCGGAGCCATTTATCTCTTGGAAAAGATGAGTCAGTACAGTGTTCATGGTCTGATTTTTTCCTCCTCATGTACTGTGTATGGACAACCGGATCATTTACCGGTAAGGGAAGACAGCCCTATTAAACCGGCGGAGTCTCCTTATGGTAACACGAAGCAAGTTTGTGAAGAAATAATCCGTGATACGATAATGGCTGATTCATATTTAAACGCTATCTCATTGAGGTATTTTAACCCAATAGGTGCACATGAATCCGGCTTGATAGGAGAACAGCCTCGGGGCGTGCCAAGTAATCTTTTGCCCTATCTCCTAAAGGTGGCAGCAGGAGAGTTAGCGCAATTGCCGGTTTTTGGAGGTAATTATGATACTCCAGATGGAAGTTGTATCAGAGATTATATTCATGTGGTAGATTTAGCAAGGGCACACGTAATTTCATTGAACAGGCTGTTAAATAAAAATAATAAAGCAGCTTATGAAATTTTTAACCTTGGTACAGGTCAGGGCAATTCTGTCCTCGAAGTAATTAGAATTTTTGAGGAGGTTACCGGAAAACGGGTAAACTTTCAAATTTTAGATCGAAGACCCGGAGATGTAGAGAAAATCTATTCCAATACGGATTTGGCAAATAATGAGCTAGGGTGGAAGGCAGAACTTGACCTCGCAGATATGTTACGTTCTGCATGGAAATGGCAACAACAATTAAATAAATAACCCGATCCCACTTAGAGAAAGTTGTCACATTGGTGGAATCTTTGATCTAAGAACGCTATCTTGGGCAAAATCCTGATAATTTGGAATCTGTAATAACATCTCAATCGGAGATAGCAACATACTACCGAAACGTAAGAAGTCAGACGCAGTTTCTTTGTGATCCACTCGAAATTGAAGACTTCGTAGCCCAGCCAATTGTTGATGTAAGCCCGCTTAAATGGCATTTGGGTCACACAACATGGTTTTTTGAAACTTTTGTTTTAATTCCATACTTCCCTAGCTACCAGCTTTTTAATGAAAAATATTCTTATTTATTCAATAGTTACTATATCTCCACCGGCGACCGCTGGGTACGAGCAAGCAGGGGGCAACTGACCCGACCCACTGTGAAAGAAATTTTTGAATATAAAGCCCACATAGACAAAGCAATGGAGGATTTGTTTGAGAAAGTAAATCTCATAAAAGAAATCATCAGGCTAATTGAGGTTGGATGTCATCATGAGCAACAGCACCAGGAACTTTTTCTGTATGACGTAAAAAGAATCTTGGGAGATAACCCGCTTTTCCCAGAGTATAAGAAAATCTCCGAAATAGCTTATCGGGAGAAAGGGAAAGGTGAATGGTTAAATGTAGAAGAGGGTGTCTATGAAATAGGTTTTGAAGGAGCAGGTTTTTGCTTTGACAATGAGAGAGGTCTTCATAAGACATTTTTACATGAATACGCAATTGGAGCTAGCCTGATAACTAATAGGGAATATCTTGATTTCATGGAAGATGGAGGCTATACCAATCATCTGTTGTGGTTATCCGAAGCATGGGATTGGCAGAACCGGAATGAAATAAAAGCCCCAAGATATTGGCATCAGGAAGATGGCGGAGAATGGAAAAATTACACGCTTGGAGGTTTTGAACCTATCCATTGGACAGCCCCTGTGGCACATATTTCTTATTATGAGGCTGACGCATTTGCAAGGTGGAAGGGATGCCGTCTGCCAACGGAATACGAATGGGAGGTAGTCTGTGGTAAGTTTTCTGATGAGGTGCCGCAAAACACCAATTTTTTGGAAAGCAACTTTCTTCGGCCCGTTCAGACCGGCACTTATGATTTCTTTGGAAATCTGTGGGAGTGGACTTCCAGCCCTTACACTGCCTACCCATTTTTTAAGACGGCTGATGGTGCGCTGGGCGAATACAATGGTAAGTTCATGATCAATCAGATGGTGCTTAGAGGAGGTTCATTTGCTACCCCTAGAAGCCACATTCGAAGAACTTATCGCAATTTTTTTCATCCGCATTTAAGATGGCTGTTCTCCGGCATCCGCCTTGCTAAGCATAAATAATTGATGAGTAAAGGTATTACTGAAGATGTAAGCCCCTTTCTGAAAGATATTTTAAAGGGACTTAAAGCTCAACATAAATATGTATCTTCAAAGCATTTCTACGATGAGGTGGGAGACGGCTTGTTTCAGCAAATCATGCACATGGAAGAGTACTACCTCACTAGAAAAGAGCTGGCGATTTTTGAAGGACAGAAACAACAGATTTTAGAAGCGTTAGGTCAGGACCAACCTTTTAGAATTATAGAGTTAGGCGCAGGAGATGGCCTGAAAACTCAGGTGCTTTTAAGCTATTTTCAGAAACAAAAAATAGACTTTACCTATACTCCGGTAGACATTTCAGGAAATGTTCTTGAGATACTGGGGAATAATCTTAAATCGGAAATACCTGATCTAAGGTTCGATCCGTATGAAGGAGATTATTTTGATGCGTTA
>JAPPDO010000439.1 GCA_028821635.1 Ekhidna sp. | reverse complement strand
GCAAGAAGTTGTTGACAATGCAGATGATGCGGAGGAGTATGCTGAAGAAGCTTATAACTATGCGAGGAAAGCCTACTATGCTGATAACTTAGATGATGCACAGTATTACGCAAAAAAAGCAATGGATGCCACAGAAGAAGCTCAAGATGAGGCTGATAATGCAGAATATGAGGGAAATAATGGTTTATATGCTTGTGATTAAACTGATTACGACGGTGTATAACAATGCATGATGGAGAACAGCCACACAAAGCCACCGCACGGCCGTCAAGAAAATACGGCCTAGATCGAGTTGCTCTCCGTATTCTAGATACGTTGTGTGCTATTTAAGAAATGAGAAAGAACTCATTAAAAAAGGACAAAAATTTGGTGAGTGGACACTATTATCTTTTTTAGGTGGTGGCGGGAATGGAGAGGTATGGAAATGTACTAACAAAAAAGGAGAAATCAGTGCGATCAAAAATTAAATGTAAGTGATGTAGTGAGAATACCTATATATGATTTGTCTCAATTCTATCTGGGCGTTGATGTTTCAAAAGATAATAACTGGACTTGGACTGGATATATTGAAGATTCTGAAGTCATTAATAATCAATAAATTATGGAAAAAAAATACGACATAGCATTATCATTTGCAGGAGAACAAAGAGAATATGTTGATCAAGTAGCCAATTTATTGGAACAAAAAGGTATTTCGACCTTCTACGATAAAGCTGAAGAAGCGAATTTGTGGGGGAAAAATCTTTACGATCACTTCTCAGATATTTACTTAAATCAAGCTCGTTATACAATAATGTTTATATCAAGTGATTACGCTAATAAGCTTTGGACTAATCATGAAAGACAAGCTATGCAGGCAAGAGCATTCCAAGAAATCTCGGAGTATATTTTACCTGCCCGTTTTGACAACACTAAAATCCCCGGAGTTCCAACAACTATTAGCTATATAGATTTAAATAACAAATCACCAGAAGAATTTGTCGAAATAATCGAAAGAAAATTGATCTCTTCGGGAGGAACTATTCCAAGTGAAAATCTGAGGAAGGCATTATTCACAATAACATCCATACCTAAAGTTGATCCAAAAGAGATTTGTGTATTGATTTCTGAATCTGATAATCCAATTCAAAATGCTGAAGTGGTTTTATTGGCGGATAACGGAACCACAGTTAGAGGATTCACAAATGCAGAAGGAAAAGTAAATTTTGAAATAAAGACAAGAAGATCATATACCGTAATAGTAAGTCATTCTGATTACCCTTCTGCTTTTTCTTATAATTACGACTCAAATGAAGATTTGCAGATTAATCTAAACAAAGTGGAAAATATCGGGTCAATAGTATCACATTCTACTTGTAATATTCCAGGGCTGAAAGGACGATTAAATCCAATATTAGATTCTTCTAATAGAACATACTTTTATGCCGATAATATAGCCATTGATGGTGGAAAACAACAACCTGTTCCTTTTTCTATCAATGAACCTATTCAAGTAGAAGACAGTGATGGAGTAATTATGAATCTAATTTTTAGGGTAATAAAGGGAAGCACGGCTGTGATTGACTACGTGAAACCTGTGTATGAACAATAGAACCAGTGGCTAACAAAAGCTATAAGTAATAGGCCTGCACCTCGCTTGCTACTTATAAACGAGATCGTTATATCTAATGAAGACAAACTACAAGTAAATTAGATATCCTTTATATTTGAAATACAATTATTAAGAATATGAATCTCCAAGCAGAAAAGTTGAGACTAATTGAACTTCTATTGAATACAAATAATCCTTCGATTATTGAGCGTATAAGAAGTATTCTCCAGACCGAAGAGGCAAATGATATTTGGGAAGAAATTACCGATAAACAAAAAGATGAAGTAGAAAATGCTCTTAAAGAAGTAGAAGAAGGTACATTGGTATCCTTTGAACAATTCCTCGAGAAGCATAAATAATGCAACGAAATCATAGCCGCGACCGTTGTGGGCAATTTATAATTGGTGCTTTTTTGGTGTATATTTACATCAAATAAAAAAAATTGTGTCTAGACAAAGTATATCATTTACAAAGTCGAACGATGAGTGGTTAAAAGCTCAAGTTGACAATAAAGAATATTCGAGCAAAAGCGAGTTAATTAATGACTTGATTAGACAAGCTCGAAAACAACAAATTCAAGTTGACTGGATTAGAGCTAAACTGCAAAAAGCTGAAAACAGTGGATTTACGAATGACGGTAAAGAAAGTATTTTAGCCCAGTCAAAGTCATTGCTGAATGGCTAAATACAAATTAACTAACGAAGCAAAAAATGACTTGATTCGAATTCACCACTACGGAGTTGAAAAATTTGGAATAAGTCAAGCTGACAAATACTTCGAATCATTTTTTGAATATTTCGATATTATTGCTACACGTCCTTTTTCCTTTGAATCAGTAGATCATATAAAAGAAGGATATAGACGTTGCGTGTGTGGAGTTGATAGCATCTACTACAAGATAAATGAAAATACTGTCGAAATAATGACAATAATCGGAAGACAAGATTTGAATGAAAAACTATAAATGAATTAAAAAAAAACTGTTGCCAACAAAACCTATAAGTAATAGGCTCGTGCCTTGCTTACTACTTATAAAAGAGACCGCTGTCGGGCAATTAAAAAATAACAAAATGAGCATCTTTCAAAAATGAAGACACTACAACCCATACCATATCAAGGAAGCAAAAGAGCACTCGCTCCATTAATATTGAATTACTTCCCTGAAAAAACAGAAAGACTTATAGAGCCTTTTGCAGGTTCAGCAGCGGTAAGCGTTGCTGCTGCAATGAGAAACAAAGCTCAGAGATACCTAATAAACGACATTAACTCTTCCTTGATTCAATTACTGCAAGAGATTATTGAAAGACCTGAAAGTATTTCAAATGACTATGAAAAGCTTTGGAGTGAACAATTGGGTCGAGAAAGAGAGTTCTTTCTTGAAATCCGAGAGAGATTCAATAAACAGAAAAGAAATGATGATTTCCTTTATGTTTTGGCAAGATGTATAAAAGGTGCAATTCGTTACAATGCTAATGGAGAGTTTAATCAATCAGCTGACAACAGAAGAAAAGGAAAAACCCCTAAAAATATGCGTCAGGAGATTCATGGAATTTCAAAGTTTCTTAAAGGAAAAAGTGAATTTACCTCACTTGATTTTCATGAAATATTTGAGATTGCGCAACCCAATGATTTGATTTATATGGATCCTCCATATCAAGGAACATGTAAGAACCGTGACCCAAGATATTTTAGCGGGGTTGAGTTTGAAAAGTTTGTTAAAAGCTTAGAGTTTCTAAATCAAAAAAATATTCCCTATTTAATCAGCTATGATGGCAAAACAGGTGATAAGACATATGGTAATGATTTACCCAAGCATTTAGGACTGCATAAAATATTAATAGAAGTTGGACGCTCAACACAGTCTACATTATTGGGTAATTCAGACATTACATATGAAGACATGTATGTTTCTAATTCTTTAATCAATAATCTTTCTTCTGATACCCCTGAAACAGTTTCGCTAAAGCCGAAACAGCTTGAATTAATATGAGTGAACAAAAAGTCCCAAAAGAGTTTTTAACTCTTATTGAAAGCATCACAAATAAACGTGCGAGAATAGTAATTGAACACATTATTAAGCACGGTTTTATAACGACTGAAGACTTAGAAAAAGAATACGGCTACAATCACCCACCAAGAGCGGCTAGAGATGTTAGAGAAGCGGGTATACCTTTGGAAACATATAGGACGAAATCAAATGACGGTCAAAGAAACATCGCTGCTTACAAGTTCGGTGACTTCAAGAATGTTAGACAAGACAGAATAAAAGGCCGTATTAATTGGCCGAAAAATTTCAAAAACGAGTTGGTAGAAAAGTATACAGCAAGATGCGTAATAAGTGGTGCTAAATTGGATCCGAGAGCATTACAAATTGACCATAGAATTCCTTATCAAATAGCTAGTGATGATGCTTCTAAGAAAAAACTTGATGTGGAAGACTTTATGCTTTTAAGTAGCACAAATCATGGAGCTGTGAACATTGTCAAAATTGGATTAAAAACCATGATTTGAATGTCTGTCGCTCATGTTATTGGGCTTTCCCCGAGAACTACACTCATGTAGCTATGAGAGAAATAAGGCGACTTGACCTGACTTGGCAAGACGAAGAAATAAAAGACTTTGACAGCTTAAAAGAAAGGACAGATAAAGAAGGAATGGAGTTACCCGATTATGTGAAGGAAGTTTTAAAGAAAAGTATAAAATAACTGCCCCCAACAACGTATATAGTGCATATCCTCCGGAATACACACCATAAACATACTACAGTACCTAATTAAAATTGAAATCACGAAATAAAATCAAAAAAACAGGTTAAAACCTACCTCACGACCAGTTCGGATATATCCAGATTTAAAATTGAACTTTTATGTAAGGTGGAAAAGTGTATACCGCCTAACTTTTCCCAATTCTCCCAGCTAAATTCCACCCCGCCAATAGGCACAATGGAAGTCCATAACTTCCATGCTTGTGGAAATCCATTATCATCAATAATCCATAAGTAACTATCTCCGGGAGTTACCCCTCCGGAGGTGTAGGTTACTAACAAGCCCCGTCCTTCTTCAACGTCTAACGTAAATCTTAGTGCCCCGTCATCACGCACTTTAAATGGTGCCACGAGCCAAAAGGAATCATTGATGAAGTACTTGTAAGCCGTGGTTTCAACTTCATCATAAGATTCAGGCTTCAGGTTTAAATCAAGAAGAACTTCGTTCTTACGCCAATTTACGAGTACCCGATTGTTTTCCCTGTCCCATTTATAATGATGAATCCCTTTGAATGTGAATTCAAGGTATGCTAAAGTATCATAAGCCGGTTTGTTGAGCGCAGCTAACATTTCGTCTGCTAATTGCTCAGCCCGATCTCCACTTACTCCATTTGGTTTAGGCTCATTTACAAATAAATAGGTGACTAAGCTGACAATAAAGATTAATAAGAGAAGCCCACCGCCAGCTTTCAGCACAATTTTTAATGCCTTTTTTATCATGCCAGTTCTAACGAGGGAGTCAGCGTTGGTGCTTTCCTTACTCTGGTCGCCTGCTCAAAGGCGTAAGCCATGCTTATCAACTTAGGCTCCTGATATTTGCCACTAAAAAATGAAAGCCCTACGGGCAGCCCCAGCACAAACCCGGCAGGAACGGTAATATTCGGATAGCCGGCCCTTGCTGCCGGCGTTGAACTGCTTACGCCGCCTGCAAAATTATCCCCCAGCAATAGGTCGGTTTTCCATGCCGGGCCTCTGGTTAAAGCCACAAAAGAATCCAAGTTTAGTTCCTTCAACTTGGCATCATACTTTCCCCGAGCCACCTTGAGCATCTTGGCAAGAGCCTCCTTATATTCCTGATCTTCTAAGGAGCCTAACGCCTGAGCCTGATCCATGCGCTCTTGTAAGAAATAGGGCATCTCTTTATCAGCATTGTCTTTGTTGAATTGAATGACATCCTCCAAAGTCTTCACCGCAACATTCGGGCGGGCAGCCAGATACTTATTTAACCCATCTTTAAACTCATAATAAAGAATATCTCCTGTACCCTCAAAGTCTGCCCATTTCCAAATCTCCACCTCTGCGATTATCTCCGCTCCCTGCGCTTTTAAAACCTCCACTGCGCTTTTTAAAACCTCATCCGACTTTTCATGAGACCCGTAAGCATCTTTCAATAAACCTAGTCTTTTGTCTCTCAACGCATTCTCATCTAAAAACTGCGTATAGTCTGTATAAAAATTACCTTCGCTCTCCCCTGTCCTAATGTCGGCCTTATCCACGCCTACGCATACGCCTAGTAGCATCGCAGCATCTTTAACAGTTCTCGCCATAGGCCCCGCCGTATCCTGTGTTTCCGAGATCGGAATGATGCCGTCACGACTCCATAAACCCACCGTCGGCTTGATGCCTACTATTCCATTGGCAGAAGATGGACAGACGATTGAGCCGTTGGTCTCAGTGCCTATCGTAATTGCGCACATATTTCCGGAGACGGCAGCTCCTGAGCCGGAACTGGAACCACACGGATTACGGTCTAGCGCAAATGGATTCTTCGTTTGGCCCCCTCTTCCACTCCACCCGCTTGAAGACCGGGAAGACCTGAAATTGGCCCATTCGCTAAGGTTTGTTTTCCCGAGCAAAACAACGCCTGCATCTCTCAACTTTTTCACAATAAAAGCATCATCCGGAGCGGTACTTCCCGCCAATGCAAGCGACCCGGCCGTTGTCATCATTTTATCTCCGGTATCAATGTTGTCTTTAATCATTACCGGAATACCGTGCAATGGCCCTCTTACATTGCCTTCCGAGCGTTCAAGATCGAGTTGATCGGCAATCAGTAACGCATCAGGATTTAGTTCAATGACACTATTGAGACCATCTTTTGACT
>JAPPDO010000191.1:4490-6469 GCA_028821635.1 Ekhidna sp. | reverse complement strand
CCCCCCCCCCCCCCCCCCCCCCCCCCCCCCCCCCCCCCCCCCCCCCCCCCAGACTGATGCACTCCCGCTACTTTAAGCAACGATTTTAGGTTTGTAGAATTTAATATCCGTTTCATAATTTTATTATTTGGTAATTAATTAAGGTGCAAGTATAAAACAATTAGTTAAAGATGCAAGCGTTTTTTCGATTTTTTTTTATTTTTTTTTCGGGTGTGATTTGTCTTGAACAGGATTTATTTGATTGTTAGGATTGCTATGATTTTTATTTTTGTTCGTGTCATACCTCCTACTATCAGACTCCCTGATACTACACGCTATCGAATTTCTCTAATGCACGCATTAGAACTCCTCTAATATATGCAGTAGAACCTCTCCCGTGCATGCTCAGGAACCTCTCCCGTGCATGCTTGGGAGCCTTACTCACACACGTTGTGTAGGGATTAGATAGTCTTTTCTGAATGATGCTATTTAAGCGGATTGCTTGTCTCCTTCTTCATCATGTTGTAAACCAGTCTGTCAAGCCGGGAAGGGGCGATTTTATTTAGGAAGACGGCCATTTTCCCCTGAAATGTAAGGATAAGGTCTCTTTTTCTGTTTTTTGCAGCTTTAAAGGTTCTATCGGCCACCTCTTCGGCAGTCATCATCTTTTCTTCATCTCGGGGGGACTCTCCCTGAGATTGGCCTGCGGCGTTGAGTGCGGCATTTCTTATATTTGATCGGGTGAAGCCCGGGCATACCACCAGCACATGAACTCCCCTGTTCATCACTTCGGTTCTTAACGATTCATAAAACCCCTGTATCGCAAACTTTGAAGCGGAGTAGGCCGAGCGGGCAGGCGTGGAACGCCATCCATTGATCGAGGAGATGGCGATGATTGTTCCTTTGCTTGCTAACAAATGAGGCAGGGCAAACCTAGTAGCATAAACAGCACCATAAAAGTTAATATCCATTAGCCGTTTAAAGACATCTAGGTTTAAATCCTCAAAAAGTGCACGCATCGAAATGCCAGCATTGCAAATAAGCACATCCAGTCGTCCAAAAGTTTTGATAGTTTCAGATACCATTTTCTCATTGTCTTCCCGTCGGGAGGAGTCCAATGCTAACGCAAGATGCCTTTGATCTCCCAACTCATTGGAAACTTGCCGCATTCTCTCTGCGTTGCGACCGGTAAATGTGACGGCATAGCCTTCTTTTGCATACTTTAAAACCAGTGCTTTTCCAATGCCCGATGATCCTCCTGTAATAATTGCTACTTTTTGCATGCTAATTACTTCTTTAATGGTTTATTTAGAATAGGGTTTAACATATTTAATAAGTTTGGTGAGACTTATTTGTAGTGTAATCAAGAGTAAAGATGCCTTATTCTGTTTAAAATTGTATCTCGAAGACCGATGAGAATTAAAGCTCCTACCTTCATACTACTTCTTTTTTCATTTTCGGCATTTTCTCAGACCGGAGTCACGGGGACAACCAAAAATGAAGCTGGGGAAATTCTTCCTTTCTCCACCGTCTACATAAAAGGAACGAGCATCGGCACCACATCCAATGCCTCCGGCAGTTTTTTTCTAAAGACCCCTCCCGATGACCACATCATTGTTGCACAGCATGTTGGCTACGGAGTTCTGGAGAGGGCGGTGAGCATTTCGGAAGGTACTACCCTATCCATAGACTTTACGTTTAAGGAACAAGCACTTCAATTAAAGACTGTGGTGGTCACGGCCGAAGATGAAGACCCTGCATATAGGGTTATCCGGGAAGCGATGCAGAAAAGAACGTTTTATGAAAATGAGGTCAATGCCTTTAAAGCAGATGCTTATCTCAAAGGGCTCTTTCGTTTGGACGAAAGACCGGAGCAGATTTTAGGCCAAAAGATTACAATAGATACCGGAATCATTTATTTATCCGAGTCAGTTTCAAAATTCTCCTTCGAGAAACCGGATAAAGTGTCCGAAACGATGATCAGTTTTAAAGTCAGTGGG
>JAPPDO010000191.1:0-4480 GCA_028821635.1 Ekhidna sp. | reverse complement strand
TAGTTTCAATCAAGCCTCCGACTTCAATATCAATGCGTATTCCAAGAATATAGACCTGAACATGGAAAGAGTGTATGTCTCTCCGATATCCGGTCAGGCATTTTTATTCTATGACTATGAATTACTAGGTGTCTTTGAAGAGAATGAACGGTTGATTAACAAGATTAAATTATTGCCAAAAAGGTCCACTGATCCGGTTTTTGAAGGAACTATTTACATCGTTGAGGACGAGTGGAGGTTCCATTCCATTGATCTGCTTGTCACAAAAAAGAGGGGTCTCGAATTTATTGATTCGCTAAAAATAAATCAGGTGCTTGCTCCTGTGGATTACGATATCCGGATGCCATTGTCTCAAAAGTATTCATTTCAGTTTGGAACCTTTGGCTTCAAAGGTAGCGGCTACTACATCGGTTTATTCTCAAACTATGAGATTGAGCCTAACTATGACTTATATAAAAAGGCCTCTATGTATCAGAAAAAATTTAACCCAACTAAGGACGTAGACCTGTTTCAAAAAAAAGACTTTACCGCTGAAGTCCTTAAAGTGGAAGAGGGATCCAATGAGCGTGATTCTACTTACTGGGAAAAGATCAGACCCGTGCCGCTGACGGCTATAGAGGTAGAAGATTATCGGGTAAAAGACAGCATTCGTGTGGTTAAGGAAAGTACGCCGTACAAGGATTCTGTTGATGCGGAGAAGAATAAATTAACGCTCGGGAACATACTTCTTTCAGGATACTCACACAGTAACAGTATCAAAGAACAGTACTGGTCGACCCCTTCGGTACCGGGATTATTTCAATATAATACGATAGAAGGATTTGTACCTGAAGTGCAGGTTGTCTATCGAAAGGAGATAAAGGAGAGAACAAAATATTGGATCAGCCCCTCCATTAGGTACGGCTTTTCAAATGAGCGTTTTAATGCCAAACTGGAGGGAAGCTACAGGAAATTGGATGATAAATTCACCCGATTCTATGCAGGTGGGGGCAGGTATATTTCCCAATTCAATGAGGAAGGGGTGATCACGCCGTTTATTAACTCTTATCTCACGCTCCTTAGCGGTGACAATTACCTAAAGATTTTTGAAAAGTCATTTGCTTATGCCCGCTTTCAGCAGGAGGTGAAAAATGGAATCTTATTCACCGGGAATTTGGAGTATGCTTCACGAGACACCTTGACGAATACAACGGAATACACTTGGGCAAAGGCTGAAAATACCAGCTTTACGAGCAACCAACCCTTCAATCGGGAACTGGCAGCAACCGGCTTTGATACTCATCAAGCACTGATTGCCACCGTCAGACTTCAATTTAGAATCAAACAGAAATATGCGACAAGGCCGGACGGGAAGATCATCTACCCTTCCGAATACCCGAAGTTTATCTTCACTTATAAGAAGGCCTTGAAGGTTTTCGGTGCAGACCTGGATTATGATTTTGCAGAATTGAGAATTACGGATGAGTTGCCGCTGGGTCTGGTTGGGACGAGTAATTGGGCCATAGCCGGAGGAGGCTTTTTGAATAAAAATGAATTAACATTCGTAGACTTCAGACACTTTGCCGGTAACCAGATCAATTTCAGTCAGACGGGCCGCATATTCAAGTTTGAACTGCTTCCCTTCTATGAGTTTAGTACCAGTAATTCGTTCATTGAGGCACACTATGAGCATCACTTCAATGAATTTATATTTAACAAAATCCCATTGATCAAAAAACTCAACCTACAGGCAGTAGGGTCAGCAAACTACCTTTACACCAATACCGTCGGCGACTACATAGAAGCGGGAGTCGGGATTGAACATATATTTAAGTTTTTACGGTTGGATTATTACTGGGCCTACCGAAATGGGGACTTTTTTGCCAGAGGTTACAGGATTGGCGTTGGCTTTTAGTCTGCTTCCTATCAGTTACTCTTAATTTATAATGTTAATGGAAAAAGGTACCATAATAGATTCTCTCGAAATCACCGATATTTCTTCAGAAGGAAAAGGAGTCGGCAGGGTGGAGGGTCAGGTAGTCTTCATAAAAGAAACGGTACCGGGCGACGTGGTAAAAGTTAAGATAGTAGGTAAGCGGAAGAGATTTCTTGAAGGTATTACTGAAAAAATAATTGAGGCTTCTCCTGATCGGGTGGAGCCATTTTGTGAACATTTCGGACTATGCGGCGGCTGCAAATGGCAGCACATGAACTACGACGCTCAGCTTAGACATAAGCAAGCCTACGTAGAAGAAAACTTGAGAAAGCTGAGTGGCCTGAAACTACCCATAGCAGCCCCTATTCTGGAATCAAAGAAGACCACCTTCTATCGCAACAAACTGGAGTACACCTTCTCTAATTTCCGATGGCTGACCAGAGAGGAGATTGATTCGGACACGAGGCTTATCCACTCAGGATTAGGTTTTCACATTACCGGGCGATTTGATAAAATGCTGAACATCAATAAATGCTGGCTACAGAGAGACCCGTCAAACGAAATCAGACTTGCGGTTAAGGGTTTTGCAGATAAACATTGCATTCCCTATTTTGATCTGAGAAAACAGGAAGGTTTTTTAAGAAATTTGATCATTAGAACCGCATCAACGGGCGATGTCATGGTCATCCTTCAGGTTGCTTACCGTAATCAGGAATGGTTAGCCTTAATACTGAATTTTATAAAAGAGAAGTTTTCGTCCATTACTTCCCTGCACTATGTGGTCAATGGAAAAGGAAACGATTCTTTTCATGATTTGGATGTCAGGCTCTTTTCCGGTAAAGACCATATTATGGAAGAGATGGGTGATCTTAAATTCAGAATCGGTCCCAAGTCTTTCTATCAAACAAACGCAGAACAAGCGTATGAACTGTATAAAATTGTAGCAGAGTACGCCGGCCTGACGGGAGAGGAGTTGGTGTATGATCTCTACACAGGGGCCGGGACGATTGCCAACTTCGTAGCCGGGAATGCCAAAAAAATAATAGGAATTGAATATGCAGCCGCTGCAATCGAGGATGCGAAGCTCAACAGTAAAATCAACGGGATCACCAATACCGACTTTTTTGCCGGAGACATGAAAAAGATACTGGTCGATGATTTTATTAGCCGGCATGGCAAACCGGATGTCATTATTACTGATCCTCCCCGTGCAGGTATGCACCCGGAAGTGACTCGATTATTGGCAGATTTAAAAGTCAGCCGAATCGTATATTTAGGCTGTAATCCGGCAACACAAGCAAGAGACCTCAAGGTATTAGGTCGGAGTTATGAGGTGATCAAAATCCAGCCGATAGATATGTTTCCGCAAACCCGACATGTAGAATGCGTTGTCCTGTTGCAGCTTTGCAATTCTAAATAGGAAGATTTTGAAACATGTCCTGTCTTAAAAGTTTTCGTCTTGAATAGTCTGCAAAACTTTCGGGTCAGTGAACAATAACGTTGAGAAAGTCTGCAAATACTCAATGCCCTGTCAACTTTTGAGAAGTTTCAAACTTCCCAAAAGTTGCTATCCGGACTTCTCCGTTTTCATGGTTATTCTCGATTGCCCATGAATAGCATGACATAGTAAAGGAGGGTTGCAAGTGAACCTAATGCTGCTACTAAGTAAGTAGATGCCGCAGTCTTTAGCGCATCTCTTGCCATCTCGTGCTCTCTGCTATCAACAATATTTCTATCCTGTATCCATGCAAGTGCACGTTTGCTGGCATCATACTCAACCGGCAATGTCACAAATGCAAACAACGTGAAAATCGAATAACATGCGATGATTATCAAAAGTGCTGAGCTCGGAGCAAACATATTCAGTCCAAAGGCTCCTATGAACATGGCAATAAACATGAAATTGATAACTCTTGCACTTACATTTTGCACGGGTACCATTGCTGATCTAAACTCCAGCCATCGGTATGCTGACGCATGCTGAACAGCATGACCACACTCATGTGCAGCTACGGCCGCCGATGCCGCCGATCTTCCATTGTAAACATCCGGACTGAGGTTTACCGTCTTATTTGCCGGATTGTAATGATCCGTTAGCCTTCCTTGAACGGAGGTAACAGTCACATCATATATCCCATTGTCTTTCAGCATCAGCTCGGCTATTTCTCTTCCGCTAAGTCCGGAACCTAAAGCAACCTGGGAGTATTTTTTGAATTTATTCTTTAGTCGATTGCTGACTGCCCAACTGGCAATCATGAATCCAATGATTATTATAAATAACATATCTGTACTATTCTTATTTCTTACTAATTAAAATTTATTTATCAAATACGATACCACTTTAGAAAGTAGATTGTTTTGATCTTTTATATACTGACAATTAGTCGGCAAAGTTTCGTTTTTTTATCGTTGAGGAGATAATGAGTGCCGCCGACCCAAATAGTGCGATAGCTGCTACCTGAGAAGTATGCAAGAGAGTGGCAAGAAATAAGCCGGTGGTTTTATCAATTCCATATAAAAAGAGCATTCCTGCTATCATACTATGATAGGTTCCAAAGCCGCTTT
>JAPPDO010000244.1 GCA_028821635.1 Ekhidna sp. | reverse complement strand
ATGCGGCAGAGGCGGTCATCTTTCCTAACCCTTCGGGCCGCCATTTGGAGGTGCGGTCTATTCTCGAGGGTACATTCAAAATACTGAGCCTCAGCGGCAAGCCATTGCTGGAAGGCACCACCAACACGAAGGTGGACATTTCCTCCTTGCAAAGCGGCTTATATCTGGTGCAGCTACCGGACGGGCGACTGTTGAAGTTGGTGAGGGAATAGGGAGCTTTTTACCCATCAATTTTAAAAGTGGGAAATGCCATTTATTATGTCGGGTTTTCGACCGTACCGTTTGATTAATAAGTTGATTTTGATACTGTCAGAAGTGAGAATTCTCTACGAATTAGCGCATTTTTTCATTAACAATGAGCCGTCTCCATAGCTCAGAAATTGATAATCATTATTCAATGCTTCCCGGTATATTCTTCTCCAATCTTCCCCAACGAAAGCGGCAATCAGTAAAATCAACGTGGAACCGGGCAGATGGTAGTTAGTCACCAGCCCGTCACACATTTGGAACTCATATCCGGGATATAGGAATATCTCCGTATGACCCCCGATCCTATTCAAATTAGATTTGATAAGGTGATTAAGAACAGTACTTAATGCCTCTTTTTTCTTCACTTTTTTCAATCGGTAAGGATCTTTTTTATCAATAAAAAATGAAGTTTCTCCGTTTAACAGCTTAACTCCGTACCAATATAAACTTTCGATGGTTCGCATAGAGGTCGTACCGACTGCTACGGTTTTGTCGGAGGAGTAAAGCAGATTTTCGAGATTATTTTTTGAAATCCAAATCTGCTCGTTGTGCATCAGGTGGTGTTCTATCTTTTCCGACTTGATTGGCTGGAAGGTTCCTGATGAGACGTGTAACGTTAGGTAGTCTGTTTTTACTCCATTAGCGGAGAGTTTTTGAATGATCCCCTCAGTGAAATGCAGCCCGGCAGTGGGGGCTGCTACCGCTCCATTGATTTTTGAATATACGGTCTGGTAGCGATCCGCATCCTCCCGATTTACTTCTCTGTCAATATAGGGCGGTAGCGGGGTCTTTCCTACCTTCGCTAAAATAGCTGAAAAGGGGAGTTGATTGTTCCAGTTAAATTGTACTTTATCTTCACTGATTCGCTCAGCTTGGATAGTCGATTCTGAAAATTCAAGGGAGGTGCCAATTTTCCACTTCTTTGCATTACCAATCATACACTTCCAAATACATGATTCCCTTTCATTCATTACTTCTTCACATACCTGCGATGGTTTTATCGGTTTAAGGAGGAAGACTTCAACACTGGCACCTGTATCTCTTCGCATAATGATTCTGGCAGGAATCACCTTTGTGTCATTAAATACCAAAAGGGAACCTTTCGGAAGTAACTGCGGGATGTCAGTAAAACGATGGTGAGAAATTACGCCGGAGTTGTAGTAAAGCAGCTTTGACCTTCCTCTTATTTCAGGAGGATACTTAGCGATTCGGTCTTCCGGTAGATCATAGAGAAAATCGACTAATTTTAAGTCCATGCTTCGGCTCGAAATTAAACCCTATACGCTGCACTTCAAATTTCCAGCAATGACAAGCAGAGGAGAGATGCCGGATAGGAAGGTCTGGTTTATACGGATTACAGATGATCAGGGTAATATTGGATTGGGGGAAGTAGCCCCCATTGATCGGTTGAGTCGTGAAGCAGCAGGTGATATTTTCGATTTGCTATTGAAATATCAACTGATTTTTGCCGAGCATGAACGGCCGGACACAAAAGAGGCCATCTTTGAATTGGTAGAAGGATTAGTGCCTAAAGAAGAGTCAAGCATTCGGTTTGGCCTTGAAATGGCACTACTTGATTTGATTGGTGGGGGGAGGCATAAAATATTCCGAACAGACCCGGAGAAAATTGATTTACCTATAAATGGTTTGGTATGGGTGGGGGATATCTCATTCATGGAAAGCCAGATAAAAGAGAAACTGGACCAAGGCTTTCGGTGTATTAAACTAAAGGTTGGTGCGAGTGATTTTGAATCGGAGCTGGGAGTCATTAAGAAATTAAGAGCCATATCGGATGATATAGTAATCAGGCTGGATGCGAATGGAGCTTTTGAAACGAATAAAGTGCTCTCAAAACTCAGACAACTAAGTAAATATAATATTCATTCAATAGAGCAGCCCATTCTGCCCATGCAGCCGGAAGCGATGGAGATTGTATGCACAAAGAGCGAGATTCCAATCGCTTTTGATGAGGAGCTCATTTATGTTTCTTCATCACACCGTCGTATGTCACTGATTCAGGATTTGAAGCCGCATTATTTAGTGCTAAAGCCAACATTGCACGGAGGCTTTAATTCTGTAAGCGAGTGGATTGACCTGGCAGAGATACATAACGTAGCGTGGTGGATTACATCTTATTTAGAGTCAAACATTGGCTTGAATGCCATAGCACAGTTCACCAGTCTCTATAAAAATAAGGAGTATCATGGCTTAGGAACCGGAGAAGTATACTCCAATAATATTATTTCGCCTATCATGGCAAGAGAGGGAAGACTAAAGTACGCTAAGTCATCGGTATGGGGAGATATTGATTTTTAATCTAAGGCCCTAGATGGGGGTCATCTCTCATCTAAACGATATTGATAAATTTAATGTCTCTTTCGCCTTCAAATAACGATTTGCTCCTATCCTGATGAGCATCGGTGATAAAAATTTGACCAAAGCGTTCCCTATTGACCAAAAGAGCAGCCAGTAATTGGATTCTGCTCTCATCCAACTTATCAAAAATGTCATCAAGGAGGAGTAAAGGCTTTTTTTGTGTCTGTTCTCTGAGGAAGTCATACGTTGCGAGTTTCAATGCGATAATGAACGTCTTTTGCTGCCCTTGCGAGCCAAAGTGTTTAATCGGCTCGCCGTTTAGAAGAAATTCAAAATCATCCTGATGACTCCCGAGCAATGTTCTCTGCACCGCTTGATCACGTCGAACATTCGCCTTAAACAAAGATTCAAACTCTTCTGTTATCTGCGTTTTAAAATTCAAATCAGGTACCTCTTTCCCTTCGTGAAGCTCTCTGTAATTTTTTTGTAAAAACGGCAGAAAAATCTCTTTTAACGCTCTCCTTCTTTCGGAGATTCTCCGAGCAAGAGGAATTAATTGATCATCATAGGCAGCTAACAACTGAAAATCAAGACAGCCTCCTTCTTGTTTTAGCAGGCTGTTGCGTTGTTTTAGAAGTTTCTTGTAATTGAGAAGCCATTGCAAATACGCTTGATCAAACTGACTTATTGCCCCGTCGAAGAATTTTCTACGTTCATCACTCCCCTCATTAATCATGCCTGTATCATCGGGTAAGACCATTACAAGAGGGACTTTCCCGATCACATCGCTTAATCTTTCAGGTTCCTTCCCGTCAATTTTAAGTGACTTAGCCCTTCCTTTCTGAAACTGAATAGCAATCGTTTGACTTTCATACTTCCCGTAAATAGTGAAAGCAGATGCATGATGGGTGACTGCTAATCGGTCCTGACAACCGACCCCGCTTTTTGTAAAAGACAGATAGTAAACCGCATCAAGCAAGTTTGTTTTTCCCTTTCCATTCTTACCAAGAATACAATTAATCCCATTACCAAATTGAAATGAGGCACTCTGGTGATTTTTGAAATACGTGAGCAGCAGGCTTTTTATGGTCATGGATTTTACCGTAATTTCGTGGCTTCTTTGTAGTGCAGTTGTTTCTTGCTGCAAACAGAGTAAAGATATATGCTATGGCAACAAAAAAGGAAATCGAGACCGCGGAGTTTTCCAAAGAGCAATACATGGAATGGTACCGTTCAATGTTGTTGATGAGAAGATTTGAGGAAAAAGCCGGACAACTTTATGGTCAGCAAAAAATTCGAGGATTCTGCCACCTCTATATTGGGCAGGAAGCATGTGCAGCCGGCGCAGTCTCTGCATTGGAAAAAAAGGATAAATACATTACGGCATATCGGGATCATGCACATCCACTAGCTTTGGGCACCGATCCAAAACGAGTGATGGCAGAGCTTTTCGGTAAGTCTACAGGCATCTCCGGAGGTAAAGGAGGCTCCATGCACATGTTCGATCGGGAAGTCAACTTCATGGGTGGTCATGGAATTGTTGGAGGTCAGATTCCTCTTGGAGCCGGAATTGGATTTGCAGAACAGTACAAGGGCACAAAAAATCTATGTATATGCTACATGGGTGACGGTGCGGTCAGGCAGGGGGCTTTTCACGAAGCACTAAACATGGCGATGACAATGAGCATGCCAACTATTTTTGTCGTGGAAAACAATGGCTATGCCATGGGTACATCTGTTGAGAGAACTTCAAATGTGATCGAATTACACACATTAGCCAAGGCTTACGATATGCCTTCTGAAGGTGTTGATGCCATGAATGTTGAGAAGGTTCATCATGCGGTTAAACGAGCCGCAGACCGAGCCAGAAAAGGAGACGGACCTACCTTCCTCGAATTCAGAACCTACAGATACAAAGGACATTCCATGTCTGATCCGGCAAAATATCGAACAAAAGAGGAACTAGCGGAATATAAACTGCAAGACCCCATTGAACAGGTGAAGCGAAGCATTCTGAAAAATAAATGGGCCACAGAGGACGAATTAACAGAAACTGACAAAGCAACTAAAGAACGGATAGCCGAAGCAGTGAAATTTGCCGAAGAGTCGCCATGGCCTGATGCCGCTGAAGCTTACACTGACAATTATCTGGAAGATGACTATCCTTTCGTCACGTCTTAATCTGCTGCCAAGTATAGACATCCATGCAGAAACTATATCTTTGTGCTCCAACTTTGGAATAGCCAATTAAATTTAATGAGATAGTCGTACAAAATGGCAAAAAAGAAAAAGAAAGACGAGGGCATTCAGGTATTAGAAGACCCTAACGCCATCGTTGATAAAGCCAACGAGTTCCTAAGCAACAAAAGAAATAAAGGGCTTGTTTTTGGGATTGGCGGCGTAATTGCACTGGCAATTGTGGCTTTTTCCGGGTATAATTATTATATTACCAGTCAAAACACGACGGCACAGGAAGAACTTTTTCAGGCACAGTACTACTTTGAAGCCGACAGCTTAGGTCTCGCATTAAATGGAGACGGTAACAGCTATGGTTTTTTAGAAATTATTGATGAATTTTCAGGAACGAAAGCAGCAAACCTGTCTCGTTTTTATGCCGGTGCTTCTTATCTCAAGTTGGGTGCCTTTGATGAGGCAATCCGATACCTCAATGATTTTAGCAGCAATGATTACCTCATTCAGGCAAGGGCCTATGCCTTAGTTGGAGATGCTTACACCGAGCAAGATAATTTTGATAATGCCATTGATTATTATCAAAAAGCAGTCAATTATAAGCCAAATAAGTCTTTCACCCCAATTTATTTGAAAAAACTTGCCATCGCACAAGAGCAAAATGGGAATCTTCAAGATGCCGCAGACACTTACCAATCCATTGAAAAAGAATACCCGCAATCTCCCCTGATAAATGATGCAAAAAAGCATAAAGCCCGATTGCAGGCACTCGCTCAGTAAAAGAAATGAATCAGGTTAATACCCACTTAACTTTATTTAGTTTAATTTATGGCATCTTCGGAAAAAAACCTAAGTGACACCAAGCTGAATCAACGTTTTGATATTAGTAAGTTCGGATTTGGCCTTGTGGTGGCAGAATGGAATGAGCAAGTAACAGAAGCACTTTATTTAGGGGCTTACCAAACGCTTATCAACGTCGGGGCAAATCAAGAAAAAATTGAACGGATAAATGTACCAGGGACTTTTGAGTTAAGTCTGGGGGCTCAGTGGATGGCTGAGCACCACGATATGGATGCGGTCATCTGTATCGGCTGTGTCATTCAGGGGGAAACCAGGCATTTTGATTTTATCTGTAAGGCCGTGGCTGACGGAATTACCAATGTGAGCCTTAAATTTAACAAACCGGTAACCTTCGGAGTACTTACCCCTGACAATATGAAGCAAGCATTAGATCGAGCCGGAGGGAAATATGGAAATAAAGGCATTGAAGCTGCTACTGCGGCAATAAAGATGTTGGAAATAAAATCCAACTAGCCACCCCGAACGAGCCGTCCCAGCAGGATGATAAACTACGCCCGGAAAGGATTCGTCTTACATCCTAATCTTTGTATCTTCTGTGGTTAAATTATTATTAGTTTGGTCAGCGAAGGCATGATACAAACAAAAATAAAAATCATAGCAATCCTTAAAATCAAATAAATCCCGTTCAAGACTGCACCCAGAGAAAAAAATAAAAAAAATCGAAAAAACGTTTGCATCTTTCAAATGATTGTTTTATGTTTGTACCTTAATTAATTACTGAATACTAAGATTATGAACCGGATATCAGACTATAAAGCCGCAAAATCATTGTTTAAAGCAGCGGGAGTGCATAAATATGCCCCTCGCACACCCCAATCCACGGCTCCCATAACCGCCGCAGCAGTCTCACAGCGTGCC
>JAPPDO010000332.1 GCA_028821635.1 Ekhidna sp. | reverse complement strand
AACATTTACCATGTAATGATCCATAGGTTGATTATTTTGATACCTGAATAGTTACAGGAAAATATAGCTAATGCTATTAAACTATATTCAAACAGTATTGATGAGCTATTTACCCCATTGGTTAAGAAAACCGAACCTTTAGGCCAACATAGTGAAATAAATTATGGCTATACTGCAAGGGCTTCGTTTGATGCGGGAACGCATAAATATCTTCGAATAACCGACATACAGGATAATTATGTAAACTGGGATTGTGTTCCGTATTGCAATCTTGATGAAAAAAAATTCAGCAAAAAAGTATTAAACGATGGTGATATAGTATTTGCTCGAACTGGTGCAACTACAGGAAAAAGCTACCTTCTTGAACAGCCCATTAATGCTGTTTTTGCTTCTTATTTAATACGTGTTTCTGTTGACAGGAAGAAATTTTTCCCACGTTATATCATGCACTATTTCCAAAGTAAGGAATATTGGCAGCAAGTAAAAAAAGGTATTTCAGGCTCTACTCAAGGTGGATTTAATGCATCTAAACTTGCAAATCTTCATATCCCAATTATTGATAAAGCAGAACAATTAAAAATAATTTATCGTTTAGATAATTTATCTGAGCAGTCAAATGAATTGGTAGAAATTTACAGGAAAATAATAAGACAGTATGAAGTATTGAAAACAGCTATCCTTGTAAAAGAATTACAAAATTAATTTGGTATGAACGAAGCTGATACACGTGCAGAACTGATAGACAAGCAACTGGAAGCAGCAGGTTGGATTACCAGTACTGAAACAGGTGTACGAGTAAGGCGTGAATATAAAATAAATGCTGGTGAAATCCGTACAAGTGGTATTAGAACGGGACAACTCAAAGCTGATTATATACTTGAATACAAGAACATAAAACTTGCTGTGGTTGAAGCAAAAAGTAACGAATTGGATGTAACTGAGGGGATAACTCAAGCCAAACTATATGCTCAAAAACTTAATCTTCAAACAAGTTTTTCAGCCAATGGAAAATGCATCTACCAAATCAACTTCGCAACTAGTGAAGAAGGTGAAATTGATGCTTTTCCATCCCCTAAAGAATTGTGGCAACGAATTTACGGTGGTGGTGATGAATGGTTTGAGAAATTCTGTAAAATTCCATTCGAAGATTATAACGGTAAACTACAACCAAGATATTACCAACAACTTGCTGTTAATCGGGTTGTTGAAGCTATCGCAAATAAAAAACAACGTGTTTTGCTCACGCTTGCTACTGGTACAGGGAAGACATTTATTGCCTTTCAGATTGCTTGGAAACTTTTCAAAAGTAGATGGACATTACAGCGAGATGGTAAACGTCAACCTCGCATACTGTTTCTTACGGATAGAAACTTTTTAGCTAATCAAGCATATTTGGACTTTGGAGCATTTGATGATGACGCTTTGGTTCGTATTACCCCCAAAAATATTGCCAAGTGTGGCGAAGTTCCGAAAACCGGTAGTGTATTCTTTACGATCTTCCAAACCTTTATGAGCGGTAACGATGGCGAGCCATATTTTGGGGAATATGAACCTGATTTTTTTGATTTGATCATCATTGATGAGTGTCACAGAGGAGGTGCTAATGATGAAAGTAGTTGGCGAGGAATCCTGGATTATTTCTCTAGTGCAGTACATTTGGGCTTAACAGCTACTCCAAAGCGAAAAGATAATACAGATACTTATGCTTATTTTGGCGAACCAGTATTTACTTACAGTCTGAAGGAGGGCATAGAGGATGGATTCCTTACACCATATAAAGTTAAACGTATCCAAACTACAATTGATGAATACTTCTATACCCCTGATGATGAAGTGATTGAAGGGGAGGTAGAAGAGGGGAAAGTCTATACTGAACAAGATTTCAATAAGGAAATTATAATTCCAGAGCGTGAGAAAAAACGGGTAGAATTGTTGCTAACTTCTATTAACCAAAATGAAAAAACACTTGTTTTTTGTGCCAATCAAGCACATGCTGGATTGGTAAGGGACTTAATCAATCAGGTGACTGATTGTTCCAGGGTGGATTACTGCGTACGTGTAACTGCCAATGATGGTTCTATAGGTGATACCTATCTAGATCAATTCAAAGATAACGAAAAAACAATTCCAACAATCTTGACAACAAGTCAAAAATTAACAACTGGGGTTGATGCCCGAAACGTTCGCAACATCGTACTTATGCGCCCAGTTAATAGCATGATTGAATTCAAGCAGATTATTGGGCGTGGTACACGACTTTTCGAAGGAAAATACTATTTCACTATCATTGATTTTGTTAATGCATATTTTATGTTCAATGATGCTGAATGGGACGGTGAACCTATTGAACCTGAATCAGTTGAGCCATTTGTTCCTCCTATTAGACCTCCTGAACCTAATCCCCCTAATAATGGCGACCAAGAAGTAGAACAAAAACCAAAGATTCTTATCAGACTCAGCGATGGTAAAGTACGAGAAATCCAAAGTATGAGTAGTACTTACTTCTATGCTGATGGTAATCCAATTAGTGCAGAAGAATTTCTAAAAAGACTTTTTAATGTCCTAAAGTTGCCAGAAATTTTGGAAAGTGAAGAACGTTTGCGACATTTATGGGCAAACCCAATGACACGGAGAGAACTACTAGAGAAGCTAGAAGCAGCAGGGTGCCACAAAAATGATTTAGAAAGATTGCAAGAGATCATAAACGCACAAGATAGCGATTTATTTGATGTACTAGAATATATTGCCTACGCCAAGACTCCTATATCCCGTGTTGCTCGTGTGGAAACAAACAAAGATAATATTTTGAATCTCCTGAACCAATCACAAAAAGAATTCGTAGAATATGTCTTACGGAATTACATTGAAGTTGGTGTTGATGAGTTGGACGATAGTAAGTTAGGTAACGTTTTAATGGCAAAATACGGAAGCCTTGATGCAGCACAAAAACAACTAGGGTCTACACAAGATATTCGGCAAACGTTCGTTGATTTTCAAAAGTTACTTTACCAAGAAGCGAGTTAAAATGTTTCTTTACCTATGTATCGTGGCAAGACCTAATCATTATCAATATAATGGTCAAAAGGTAATTGTTGCCTGCTTGTCATAACACCTTGACCAGTCCAAAAAAGAACCGTTCAATCCGGTTGAAGTTTGTGTAAAGGTACTGTTGCACTTACAGGATTTTCCTGCTGGGCATTTGTCTGAATTACCACCAACACTCTAAATCCTTGATCCGGTCCAGAATGTGATCACTATCATGAGCTTTATCGGAAATGATGGTGATATCGGTTGCTAGATCGAAAAAAACTTTTTCGCTTGGATAAAATAAGCACCTTGTCCCGGGGTCAAATACATGGCAATAGGTTAGGCATTTACAACTGTTATCAATGGATCATGGTAGCAAATCAGCACGGCTACCGTTTGTTCTGTATCAATACCGTCATTGATTCAAAATAATTTCAATTAATTGGGTTTATACACTCAGCTAAAGGATTTCGACTGATTTTTTATTTCATTCTTTTTAGTTGATATAATATCTAATTTGTTTATTCTCTCTTTACGTATGTGCCTTGCCACATACCATTCTTTGAAAAGAATTTCGATCAAATCTATCAGCGCCTGCGCTTCTTCGGGTTCAACATCAAGAATTAGGTTGATATCCTTTTCCATATGTGCACCGATGTTTCCAAGCAATCTTACTTTGTCAATACTTTCAATTATATCTGGGTGTATCTCTTTTGGACCTTTCCCCTCCCTTAGTTTATTTATTTGAGTATTTAAATTCCCTTCAGGAATTTTACAAAAATCACGAATCATACCCTGAAGACAACGTCTTGATAAAGTTGCTGAAGCATTAGGAGCCAAGTCACGAATTAGACAAGCTTGTTGGTAATCTTTGACAATAGGTCTTGGAATGTAATCAGGCTGTGGTTTAGAATTACTTTCTGGCAAAATTTGACAAAATTTAATTTCTTTGTTTCCGTGTAAATTTGGAGTACCTCCTTCAATAGTTACTTCATCATATGAATTTATAGATAAACTAACCGTTAATTCTTTGCATTCGGAATTCGCACATATTATCGTACTTACACCAAAAGCAATTTTTTCATATTTACTTAACTTACTTCTAACAAAATGATATTTGAGAAATAAGTTATCGTTACTCAGTACTTGTGCATGATCACAATACTTACATTTCCAGTTCGACCCGTACATTAAGCATAAGTAATATAGCAATAAATTCTAAACAACCTGAAAAATCAAATAAAATACCACTTCAACTTAAAATAAACCAAATGTTGAATTTCAAGTGTTTTTATTTAACCATTCATTTTTAGTAAGGAATTTCATTTGGCGGAGTCTAACCTCGAGTTTAGCTTGATTGGGAATATCAATAGCCTTAAAGCCTGTTCCATAAGTCCAAAAATGTAGAAAATTCAAAACAATTCCAGACAGAAACACCTATTTCGGTGCCAAATCACCTCTATACTTTTGGGTCAAAAAACATCATTTTTATTGCATTTGTGACATATGATTCAGGCGCTAAAATTTCAGAAATCCATAATACATCCAAGGCCAATCTTATTCAGGTTTTCTCTGTTAATTGGATTGAGAGTAACATTTCAAAAGACAATCTTTTCTCAGTAAAGCAGGGCTCAGGATATTTGAAAAGATACCATATTTTATTAATCCTAATGGAAGATGAACTCAACACCAAATTAGGTAAATAGAATAATCTTATAATTTGAGCGAACCCGGTAGTATTTCCTTGCCTTTGCTTTGTTCAATCATTATTTTTTGATTTTTAAGGATGATGAAGGAATGCACCAGCTGATTATTGAAAAACAGGCGGAGATCGCAGCCATCTGCCAACGTTACAAGGTAGAACGGCTGGAGGTGATCGGTTCGGCCGCAAGAACAACCGATTTCGATCCAGTAACAAGTGACATTGATTTTCTGGTGACATATACACCTGCTATTGTTCCGATTTCCTTCCATGACTATTGGTCCATGAAGGAAGATTTGCATTCCCTGTTGGGAAGGAAAGTGGATTTAATGGAAGATGGGGTTACCACCAATCCATATCTCAAACAATCCATTGATGAGGATCGGGAGGTGATTTTTGAAGCGTGATCCAAGGACGATTTTTCATGACATATTAACAACTGCTAAAGAAATCCAGGAATTCACGGCAGGGTTGGATGCACAATCCTATGCCGAGAGCATAATGACCAGGAAGGCAGTGGAGCGTAACTTCGAGATTATTGGTGAGTGCCTGAATCGACTTCGACATCATCATCCGAATCTAGCAAATCAGGTTCCTCGTATCAGCAAAATCATCAATTTTCGTAATATGTTGAGTCACGAATATGATGTTTTGAATCAGGGTACAATCTGGCGGATAATCAAGGAAGATCTTCCAGATCTTGAAATCACCATTCGAAAACTTATGAACGAATTTGACCATCAATAAAACAATGCTTAAGCAAATACAGATCAGGCACACCTGCAAGCGACATGTGTTAAGTCAAGCACTCAAAAAACAATTTCCACATTGTTAAGTCAGATAGAATTCGCTTACCCATGAAAAAAACTTAACTAAATAGTTATCTCTATACAAACCACCCATATCCGATCGTTAGTATAATATTGCGTGAGCGTACTACCAAAACCGTTTTTGGGCCTTGGAATAGCCATTTTTCAAAGTTCAGTTTATTTTTTGAAATTATATGGAAAGGAAATTATATACTTAACTACATAAAAGGTCCATTCAGGGAAGTACCTAGTAAAACTATACTTCCCTTCTCCTGTATTATAATACTAAACATTACAATTCCAGAATTCCCTATTGTGTATAAGAAAAATACTTATATCGTTACCAAATATTATCCCGTTAAATCCTAATTCTTCAATATCGTATGGATAATCGTACCGTTTTCCATCAGGAAAATGGATTCCTCATTAATTTACTCTAATTTCTGGCTTGATGTAGATTGACTACTTGCTGGTAACGTGATTGTAAAAATTATTATAATTGTCACCGACATATAGTTTGAAAACTTGAACATAAAGCCTTCCTAAAATAATTTGATTTACCCATCTTACAATAAATAGAGAAATACAATGGCTGATAGCGTCATTACAATACTATTAGAAAAATAATCAACGACGAAATAACACCTTTAAGTAATGAAGTAAATGTCATTGAAGGAAAATTAATTCCAAATGGCAATTAGATAGAGCATTCACTTATAGATCAAAACGCTAAACATATGATAACTGTGTATTAAATTATAGCATGCTCATAATTTTGATTTGACACTCCGACCAGGGAGACAAATTAGACTTTCCTTTTTTGATTCAGGTGTCTATTTTTCTATGGTTGGTCAGGTTTGGAAAATTAAAATGAATGACAGAAAAGGGCATGGTATAATCACTTGTACAGCAAGGATGGTTGGAATGAAACCAGGAATGATTGCCCCTAATCGGCGAGCTAAATC
>JAPPDO010000411.1 GCA_028821635.1 Ekhidna sp. | reverse complement strand
TTGATTTTATGGATTGCCATGATTTTACTTTTTGTTCGTATCATGCCTTCGCTGACCAAGCTACTAACGATTGAACCGCAGAGGACACCAAGAGGCCACCAAGGACACAGATCGATGGCGGGAAAGGAGATTAAAAGCGTGATGGAGTATTATTTATGTTTCTGTTATTTAATCACTTGCTCTATGATAAATGGAGTAATACCGTTAGCAAATTCTAGATACTAAAACAATAATTTTGAACTTTAATCATGAAACTGATTCAAAATATTTTTAAGCACAGATGCCCCAGGTGTAGGAGAGGTAATCTTTTTACACACCCAGCTTACAATCTTAAAAAGGTACTCAGTATGTATGAAAAGTGTACCCATTGTGGTCAATCATTCCATTTGGAGCCTTCATTTTATTACGGGGCTCTTTATTTAAGTTATGGCTTACAGGTTGCCTTATTTGCGGCCGTCTCGGTAGCCATTGCTGTATTGTATCCGGAAGCACCAACTGCATGGTATTTGATAGGTGTGACTATGGTAGCAATCCTTCTTTTCCCCCTTGTGATTCGATTTAGTCGGTCAGCGTGGATTCATATTTTTGTCAAATATGACGAAACGAAAGCGAACACGACGGTTGATCTTTAGAAATCAAACATTGGAGTTCGTTGTTAAAATATCTGCTACAAAAGAGGAATTTAAACCGAAACTTATATCAGAAATCATCACTTTTGCTAAGTAATATCTCCGTCATTTGTACTAATGAAATTAAGACCGTTGTTGCCCGGCCATCCGGTACACTTCTGTAGAAAGATTTAAAAATGAAGATTGAACAGATATATACTCCCTGTCTGGCGCAAGGAGCCTATTACATAGAAAGTGAGGGTGAAGCTGCTATCGTTGATCCATTGAGAGAATCAAGACCTTATCTCAATAAAGCAGCAAAGGAGAAAGTAAAAATCAAATATATTTTTGAGACCCACTTCCATGCGGATTTTGTTTCCGGACATGTTGATTTGGCGTTAAAAACCGGTGCAACGATAATCTTTGGCCCTGGAGCAAAGACGGCATACGATATTTATGAGGCAAAAGACGAAGAGATATTCAACCTCGGGGATATCAAAATCAAAGTGCTTCACACGCCCGGACATACGATGGAAAGTTCAACCTATTTAGTCTTTGATGAGGATGGAAAAGAACATGCCATCTTCAGTGGTGATACCTTATTTATTGGTGGCGTAGGAAGGCCCGATTTGGTACAAAAGGGTAACATCACTCAAAATGACCTGGCCGGCTATCTCTTTGACAGCCTGCGGGAGAAAGTTATGACGCTGCCTGATGATATTATTGTGTATCCTGCACATGGTGCGGGATCGGCCTGTGGCAAAAATCTGAGCAAAGAGACAAAGGACATCTTGGGGAATCAGAAAAAAACAAACTATGCCCTTCGTGCGGACATGACCAAAGAAGAGTTTATACATGAAGTGACCGACGGAATGCTTCCCCCTCCTCAATATTTTGCACGGAATGTTGCTATGAATAAGTCAGCTGTCATGGGAGTAGACGAAGTTCTTGAAAGGGGAAATGTTCCGCTGGATGTTGAGACTTTTGAGGCCATGGCAAATAACGAAGAGGCTTTGATATTAGACTGCCGAAAGCCGGGCGATTTTGCTCTTGGTCATATTCCGAATGCCGTTTTTATCGGTATTGATGGAGGTTTCGCACCTTGGGTGGGCACTTTGATACCGCAACGACAGCAGCCACTTATCTTCATCGCAGATAATGGAAGAGAGGAGGAAGTAGTCACCAGGTTGTCTCGAGTGGGATTTGACAATACATTAGGTTATTTGAAAGGAGCATTTGACACATGGAGAAAAGCCGGCAAAGCGATAGAGGTAGTTAAATCAATCACAGCTTTTGAATTTGCGGATATTTATGAAAGAGAAGAATTAAACGTACTTGACGTAAGAAAACAGTCAGAGTATGAAGTTCGGCATGTGGAGAATGCGCAGAATTTCCCGCTCAGCTACATCCGTGAAAACACAGGCCGGATTACTAGAGAAAAACAGTATTATATCCATTGTGCAAGTGGGTATCGATCAATGATTGCAGCTTCTATTCTTAAATCCGAGGGATTCCATCATTTGATTAACGTTGCAGGAGGATTTAAAGCTATTGTTGAGACAGGAACTCCAACGGTGAGCGAGACGGAACCTAAGTAAATTCATAGCTCATTTAACTCTTCTAAATATCCTCCATTTAGGATGGGAAAGCGATACCACGAGCGAGGGTCTATGTTGAAGTCATCAAAGTGAAAACCGGGAGCATAGCGTTCTCTTTTCCACTGATTGTGTGCCCAAAGGCGATAAAATTTCTTTATCCGGCTTTTGAGAGGTTCCTGATCATACTTTTCCTTCAATAAATTGAAGACCTGGCTTGGAGATTTTCTGTTTAGGATGGCTTCTCGTTCAATATTTACTAATACTTCGTAAGGCATAAGGTCTTCCTCATCTGTCTGGTGCCGATCAGGAGGTCGTAGTTCTGCGGTAGGGGTGAGGCCATTAACTTGTTCTAATCCGTCGAAACCCAACTCTTTTTGAGCATATTTTAGCCATTGCAAAATAAAGTACTTGCTTACTCCTGCTATCGGAGAGATGCCGCCACTGGTATCTCCGTCCATAGTAGTGTAGCCTGTGTCTCCTTCGTTTCGGTTGGAAGTGGCTAAAAGAAGTTTATTTTCCAGATTAGCCAGCATCCAGATAACAGGGGATCGGGAACGAGCCTGAATATTCTGGAGGGTGACATCGTCCTGTTTCCAGGTAAGTTTTCTACCCGTAGCTCTTTCAATGGTGGAAGAGTAAAGGCTTACTATCTCATCAATAGTCCAGTGATAGAAAGTTGCTCCGAGGCACTTGGCTAAATTTTTGGCAGCATTAAAGGTGGCTTCAGAAGAGTTCTTCGTTGCCTGATAAGCAGTCGTGAGCAGTTGTTTAGTGATCTCTTTTGTGTCTTTGCCTGCTAACGGAAATCCAAGTTTTTGTTCAAAAGCCTCCTTGCCTAATTGTTGTAATGCAGTTTTAATGGAAAAGGCCACGAGGGTGGCTATCGTACTACTATCAGCACCCCCACTGAGGGATAAGACAAAACCCCTGCTGTTACTTTTTCTGCAATAATCAAACAGGGCCAGTCCCGCAGCATGTGTGAACTCTTCCTTTTGATCGCTATAAGTTGGCTTGATGTTAGGGATGGCCGTATCTGTATCAAAATCGACTTCTACGCTCAATAATTTAAAATCATAAAACCAAAGCCGGTGATTTCTCCCAATCAGGTTTCCTTTTTGCGCAATCAATACATCTCCGTCGTATATCATTCTGCCGGCTTCATTTCCCAATAAGTTGGAATAGAGATAGACACAGTTAAATTTTTTGGCACTTTCGATCACGAGGGATTCTCTAAAGTTGGCTTTATCAAAAGCAAAATGAGATGCGCTGGGATTTAGGATAAGATCAACTTTTTCATTTAGCAGCTTACAAGGTCTGTTCGTATGCCAGGCATCTTCACAGATTTCAAAGCCGATTTTAATTCCCTGCTCCTCAACTGTGATATGACCAAAAGGGCACTTTCCCCCATTGAACTCCAATTCTATTACCTCACCTGCCTTCCAGGCAGTAAACCACCGGGGTTCGTAATGAACTCCCTTATTAGCGAGTATCTGCTTGGCGTAGAATCCTTTAACCTCACGTTTTGAAATGAAACAGGTAGTATTATAATTTTTTCCGTTCAGTCGGTAAGGTAGCCCCACTGCAACGGCAATTTCGTCAGTAAGGGGAACTATCTGTAGTAACTTTTGTAAAGCTATCTCCGGCAGCCATTCACCTAAAAAGAGGTCTTCACAGCCATATCCTGTTATGCAGAGCTCAGGTAAACAAAGAATAGCTACATGCTCGCTTTTTGCCTGATTAATCGCTTGTTCAATATTTCTAAGATTGTTTGCCCAGTCAATGGGTGTTTGGTTGAGGCAGGCACCTGCAAGTTTAAGGCGAGCACTCATCTGCCGAGGCTAAGTTGTTCATAGGTTCTTCTTGCAGCATCCTGCTCTGCTTTTTTCTTACTGGACCCGAATCCTTTTGCCATCATCTCTTTATCAATCATAACCTGTGCGGTAAATGTTCTATCCTGCTTATTTATAATTTTAAATCTCAGGTTTTTGTTTGTTTTTTGTGACCATTCTAAGAGTTTGCTCTTATAATTTGTAATCGTTGATATGAGTGCTTCGATATTATAATGAGGTTTGATGAGTTTCCGAATAACAAAATTTCTGCAGGAATGAAAACCATGATCAAGATAAATAGCCCCGATGAATGCTTCCATACAGTCGCCATAAATGAAACGGTGACGACAACCGATTTGATCAAACTGAACAAACTCCTTCAAGCCGATTTTTTCAGCAAGGCGGTTAAGTGCCTCCCGATTGACAATTTTCGATCGGATTTCTGTCAAAAAACCCTCCTTCTCAAAAGGATACAAATAAAAAAGATACTCAGCAACGATCATGCCCAGAATGGCATCTCCAAGATACTCAAGGCGCTCGTAAGAGTCTTTAATACCTCGTTCATTTAGCTTAGCCACACTGCTGTGGCGCATTGCTTGTTTATACAATGTCAGGTTATTAGGTACGAGACCACTGATTGATTTAAATGATTTGCGTAGTTTTTTTTCAGATTTGAATGAAATAAGCAGCCTTCCCGATAGTCGTTTGGGAAATGAACTCACTTATTCGCTGTATTTACCAATGATGATTGAGGTATTGTGGCCTCCGAACCCAAATGCGTTGCTCATCGCAATATTTACTTCCTTTTCCTGAGCCTTATTGAATGTCAGGTTCAGCCTTGAATCAATTGCAGGATCGTCAGTAAAATGATTGATGGTTGGTGGAATGATACCTTTCTGGATTGCCATCAGGCAAGCGATAAACTCAATGGCACCGGCAGCACCAAGCAAGTGGCCGGTCATTGATTTAGTAGAACTAATGTTTATATTGTAAACATGATCTCCTAAAACACGTTGTGCAGCTTTTACTTCTCCAACGTCACCCATCAAGGTGGAGGTGCCGTGTGTATTCAAATAATCAATTTTGTTGGGAGTGAGGTTAGCATCATTTAGCGCATTCTTCATTACCAGTTCAATACCTGCTCCTTCGGGGTGGGGAAGTGTAATGTGATGAGCATCCGCAGACATTCCACTTCCAAGAATCTCTGCGTAGATTTTTGCTCCTCTAGCTTTGGCATGCTTTAACTCCTCCAGAATAATTGCCCCTGATCCCTCACCTAGCACGAAGCCGTCTCGATCTTTATCATAAGGTCTTGAGGCCGTTTCCGGAGAGTCGTTTCTTTCTGAAAGTGCCCTCATTGCATTGAAGCCCCCAATGCCTGATTCGATGATTCCAGCCTCAGAGCCTCCGGCTAAGATAGCATTCGCTTTTCGGGTCTGAATGTATGTGTAGGCATCTGTGATGGCATTATTCGAAGAGGCACAAGCCGAAACAGTAGCAAAATTTGGCCCCATGAAGCCATATTTAATAGACAGCAAACCCGGAGTGATATCGGTTATCATCTTGGGGACAAAGAATGGATTGAACCTGGGCGTATCACCTCCTTTAGTAAAGTTCACTACTTCATTTTGAAAGGTGCTAAATCCCCCAATGCCTGACCCCCAGATCACGCCAACTTTAGACTTATCCAGAATTTCAAGATCTAGTCCTGAATCATCAATGGCTTGCTTGCCGGCTACCATCCCGTAATGGGTGTTAGGATCCATTTTTCTTGCTTCTTTACGCTCAAAATGGTCAAGTGCGTTGAAGCCTTTAACTTCACAAGCAAATTTTGTTTTATACTTTTCGGTGTTAAAACGAGTAATAAGAGCCGCACCACTTACACCTTTGGCCAGTGAATCCCAGTATTTCTCTACCGTATTCCCCAAAGGTGTAATGGCACCAATTCCAGTTATAACGACTCGCTTTAATTCCATGAAACGTGTTTTGCGAAGTGAGACTTATTTAACGTTTTCTTCTAAATAAGAGATAGCATTACCGACGGTGGCGATATTTTCCGCCTGCTCGTCCGGTATAGATATATTGAATTCCTTCTCGAATTCCATGATTAATTCAACTGTATCAAGTGAATCAGCCCCCAGATCATTGGTGAAACTTGCTTCAGGAGTGACTTCGGACTCTTCTACGCCGAGTTTGTCAACAATGATTGATGTTACTTTTTGTGCTATTTCAGACATTTGCATAATGGTTGGTTAAAAAATGTATTGCAAAGAAATAGATAAAGACATTAAAATCAAACTTAGTTTTCCCTGTTACGGATAGTTGAAATAGCCGGTTCCTGTGAATGGCATGAAAAAGAATAAGTTAGATAGTGAATACGAAGTTGATTTTGAACTGCTAGGCCTTGTCTGTAGCAAAAAAGAATATAAGTTAGCATGGTGTCTTAATGAGTCACTCAAAATAAGTTTTATAAAACAGCAGGATA
>JAPPDO010000370.1 GCA_028821635.1 Ekhidna sp. | reverse complement strand
CAACCTCTACTAACAGAAACAACACCCGGATTTTAAGTAAATATCAAGGGTTCATATTTGGATCTCCTCCCGGTGGAGAGAGCAAAACATTGGGCCTTTCTCTTTCAAATAATCTTGAAATGAAAGTGGTAAGTAAGAAGGATACAGTGACAGGTTTTAAAAAAATCAAGATTTTTGACAACTTAGGAATGAGCACAGGATATAATCTAGCCGCAGATTCATTCAAACTAAGCAATATTAACTTTAACGCAAGAACATCACTTTTTGACAATAAAGTGTCCGTAAACTTCAACGGGACTCTGGACCCGTATGAATACCTGCTTATTTCAGAAAACTTCAATCCGGATGGCTCAAGAAATGTTATTCAAAGGAGACTGAATAGATACACTTGGAACAATGGGAATGGACTGGGGAATCTTTCAAACATGAACGTCTCTGTAGGGATGAATCTCAGCCCAAAAGGCAAAAAAAATCAATCTCGCAACCAGACAGGCTACAAAGAAACAGGAGCATTTCAGCAGGGAACCGGAATAGTACCCCCTGATGAAGACATTAATTACGAAGGATATACTGATGAGGAACAGGAAGAAATTCAAAGAATTCAAGATAATCCTAATGAATACATTGACTTTAACATCCCCTGGACTTTGCGGATGCAATATTCCATCAATCGAACACAAACCGGATTCGCCGATGCAAATATCAGACAAAGCTTTCAGTTTAGTGGTTCTCTTGGTTTAACGGATAAGACTCAAATCACCTTTAACTCAGGCTATGATTTTGAAGCAAAAGACTTCACTACAACGAGGGTAGGGATCAACCGAGACTTACATTGT
Source organism: Ekhidna sp. (assembly GCA_028821635.1). Taxonomy (GTDB): domain Bacteria; phylum Bacteroidota; class Bacteroidia; order Cytophagales; family Cyclobacteriaceae; genus Ekhidna. The sequence continues at coordinate 5,741 of JAPPDO010000370.1, read as the reverse complement.
TGGTCTATGAGGTTTGACTGGGTTCCATTTGGTCGTTTCCAGTCCTATTTCTTCTCTATTCAGGTTAAATCTTCTGTGCTTCAAGACCTTAAATGGGATAAGAGACGAAGTTTCTTTGACTTTTTTAACTGATTTGATTTTTAATCAAAATGTGCATCAATATTTCTTGTTTAAAATTTCAGAGTAGATGACTGCCCTCTTTGCCTCATCAGTGTCAAAACCGTCCATCAATTCTTCAAAGTAAGATTTTTTATTGTCATCTTTTTCCTGAAACAAGCGAGGTTCTTTAAAGTGATCATCTCGACCAAAAGGACTGTCTGCCTTTTCGGCCATCCTGACGGATTCTTCATACACGTGCCTACTCTCATCGTCGGTAAATACCCTCTCCTCTTCTTCGCCTTGAATAGCCTTCTCGTCTTCTGAAAGTTGTTTTTTTTCAGTCTTTATTTCAACAGGCTCCTGTTTGGGGAGTTCCGGCTGATTTCCACCCGTAATTTCTTGAAGCAGTTCTTCAAAAGATTTTGGACGTTGGTTTTTTTGAGGAGTATTCTCCGTATTGGGTGCCGACCCTTTTTGAGGTTGTTTTTTCTTTCTTCGAGTAAGAAAATAAATCACTGCGGCTAGTATGTACCACCAAAAATTAAAATCATCCATAAAAAACTAAGTTAATAAGAGACTGTCGAAAGAGAAAGCTATTCAGCATTGATCGTACTTTTAAGCGTGCGAATGACGGCTTCTCTATCAAAAGGTTTATTGAAATAGCCGATAATTAAATTTTTTTCAATTGCTTCAACAACTTCTTGAGAATCTACGTATCCTGTCAGTAAAAAACAAGGCAACTCCGGTCGGAGTTTTTTGATTCTATTAATAAGTTCAATACCGTTTATTTCAGGCATTCTCATGTCACTCACCACACAAGAGATTTTGGGGTTATCCGTCATGATACGCAATGCCTCCTCACCCGAACTAGCACTAACTACATTAAATTGACTCTTGAAATTGAGTTCAAAAAGAGTGATGTTGAAATAGTCATCATCGACATATAAGATGGTAGGGTTATCCGGACTCATATTCCTACCTTCAATTTTTTGAGTGATTTTAGTTGGTGATTAAAGTACTTCATTGTAAGTGATTAAAAAGTAGCAAGACTTTTACTTAATTGTTTTGACTGATAAATATTAACAAGTTTGTGCCTCTATTAATCTAGTATCTCAAAGTAGATGATCAATTTCCAGTTTAGCAAATTATAAAGCTAAAATTAAATAATGATTCAATAATGACTTAAATAGCCTGTATACAAAAAGAGAATCTCTTCTACAATGCCAAAAACTGGAAATAAATAGTGGGTAAATCGAAACAGAAATGGGAAACTTAAAGTCGCAACCCATCGGAATTCCTCTAATTTTACTCATTCTTTACGTTTTGATGGAGTTAAATATATGCAATTAACGAAGCTTGAAATAAAAGGGTTCAAAAGTTTTGCCGATCGTATCGTCATCAATTTCGATGAAGGAATAACGGGTATCGTCGGGCCTAACGGATGCGGCAAATCAAACGTGGTTGACTCAATAAGGTGGGTTCTCGGAGAGCAAAAATCAAAAATTCTTCGCTCAGATAAAATGAATAATATCATCTTTAATGGAACAAAAACAAGAAAACCCACACAGCTTGCGGAGGTTTCACTTACGTTCAACAATACCAAGAATTTAATACCCACAGAATATTCCCAAGTTACCGTCACAAGAAAGCACTATCGATCCGGAGAAAGTGAATACCTCTTGAATGGGGTAACTTGCAGGCTGAAAGACATCACTAATCTCTTCCTTGACACAGGTGTTGCCTCAAACAGTTATGCGATCATAGAACTAAAAATGATTGACGAACTCCTTGATGATAAGGAAAATTCCCGAAGGTCGCTTTTTGAGGAAGCGGCTGGTATTTTTAAGTTCAAAATCAGAAAAAAAGAAACATTAAGAAAACTCAGTAGTACCGATGCTGACTTAGAAAGAGTGGAAGACCTACTCTTTGAGGTTGAAAAAAATCTCCATTCACTCGAGAAGCAGGCAAGTCAGGCAAAAAGATACTATGAAATAAAGGAAGCCTATAAACTTTCAAGTATTGCATTAGCAAGGAAATCAATAATCAATCAAGAAGGCGATTTTAATATTATCCAAAACAGTATTCAGGAAGAAAACGATAAAAAACTAGCTCTCAATACATTGGTTCTTGAAGAAGAAGCCTCCATTGAACAAGCAAAAGCAAATCTTCTTACAAAAGAAAAACGGCTCTCATCTCAACAGAAAACCTTGAACGAACACGTTAATAAGATTCGACGGTGTGAAAGTGATAAAAAAATAAGCAATGAACGTCAGAAGTTCCTTTATGATAAAATCGAAAATTTGAAAACGCTAATTGCTCAGGATAATCAAAGTCAAGAGCAGGCATTTCTTTCATTAGGAGACCTAAGAAATGAAGCAAGAGAAGCAGAAAAAGAAGTAACTGAAATACTTACGGAAGTAGAAAAACTCAAAGAAGAGTATAAAAATCAGAAAGCGGTCACTACCGAATCGCAGGATCAACTCAATACACGAAGCACCCTTCTCTCTGAAAGAAGAGAGCAACATTTCCAATTAAAGAAAGAGTTAGAGATTAAAGAAGTTCAGTTGCGATCCATGAATGCAGAATTGCAAAAGACAAGTGAAGATTCTGGTCAGCAAAGTGCCAATCTCAAAGCACTTAAAATCAAACTCCTAGAGATCGAAAAGGAGAAACATTTAAAGCAGTCAGCACTCGATATGCTGAACAATAGTGAGGATGACCTTAAATCCTCCATTAAAAAAGAAGAAGATAGATTATCTGTCCGGAAAGAAGAACTAGCTATCCTTAATAGAAAACTAGACGCTAAGCAAAATGAATTCAATCTTACTAAATCGTTGGTTGATAACCTGGAAGGCTTCCCGAATGCCATCAAATTTTTAAAGCGGGATGAGAAATGGAAAGATACGCCCCTTCTTTCAGATATTATTAGCTGTCCTGAAGAATACAGAATTACCATTGAAAACTTCCTTGAACCTTACATGAACTACTACATAGTGAATAGCGAAAAAAATGCTGTTCAGGCCGTAACGTTGCTCATTGATTCTTCTCAGGGTAAAGCAAATTTCTTCATAATCGAAAGGCTTGATGCTTATCACAGACCAAAAATTAATCCATCTAAAGCATGGGGAATACCCGCTGTGGATATTGTGGAATACGACCAACGATTTGAAAAGTTAATATCATACTTAATTGGAAATGTTTTTATAAGTGAAAATCCCCAAAAAGCAGAACCGGAGAGTGATATTATTATTCTAGGTAAAAAAGGAGAAATTACTTACCGTCAGTTTGTGATTTCAGGAGGATCAGTCGGTCTTTTTGAAGGGAAGCGAATTGGAAGAGCTAAAAACTTAGAAAGACTCGAAGAGGAAATAAAAGAACTTAAAAACCGGCAAAATTCACATCAGAACGCAATTGAGAAACAAAGGGCACAACTGCAAGAATTAATCCAATCCTCTAAATACTCGCTTCTGGAGAAAGCAAAAGAAGAAATATTAAAAATTAATGAGGTTTATGTTTTAACCCGAACTAAAAGAGAACAGTTCTCAGAGCTTCTCTCATCAAACCAATCGAGAACAGAAGATATCCAACTTCAAATCAAAACCCTGACCCACTCAATTGAATCAATAATGCCACAATTGAAAAAACAAGAAGAAGAACTGACAGAAGTTGAGGGAAAATTGAATCAAAACAAAAGTGAATGCTCTTCATTACAAGAACAGCTTGAAGTAAAAACCTCAGATTACAATGAAAAAAACGTAATTTTTCACAAGAAGCAGAACAAGCTGAATAGTATTTTACAGGAAATTTCTTATAAAGAGGAGTCCCACGAAAATGCCGTCAAGCGGATAGAAAAAAACAAAGAAGATTTGACAGCAACCGTCGCTAACCTGAATCAATTGATAAAGCAAACAACCGAAAGTGATGATGAACTGGTAGGAATGTATCAAGAAAAACAATCATTAGAGTCAGAAGTCAACGAAATAGAAAGGGGATATTATGAAGCCAAAAACCTAATCAACGAAGAGGAGAGACATCTTCGCGAGACACAACGCCGGCGAGAAGCAATAGACCATATAATAATGGACTTACAAAACAGATTGAATGAGACCAAAATCAACTTAAATTCAATAAAAGATCGCTTAGCTGTTGAGTTTAACATTGACTCAGAAAAAGTATCCGAAATTGACACCGAAGACTACAAGAAATGCTCTCAGGAAGACCTCAAGAAAGAGCTTGAAAAGCTAAAAAACAAAATTGATTCGATCGGCCCTGTTAATCCTATGGCAATGGAGGCATTTGAAGAAGTTAAAGAGCGTCATACGTTTATTTCAGAGCAGAAAGAAGACCTCATCAAAGCAAAAGAGTCGCTGCTCACGACCATTGGAGAAATTGATGAGGTAGCTAAAGAGACCTTCATGAATGCTTTTGAAAAGATAAAAGACAACTTTATCAACGTATTCAGAACCTTATTTACCGAAGAGGACGATTGTGACTTAATACTTACAAATCCTGAGCAGCCGCTTGAAAGTTCCATTGACATTATTGCCAAACCAAAAGGAAAGAAGCCGCTCACTATCAATCAACTCTCCGGAGGAGAAAAAACACTTACAGCCGCCGCCCTCTTATTCGCTATCTATCTCATCAAACCTGCACCATTCTGTATTTTTGATGAAGTTGACGCTCCGCTGGATGATGCAAACGTTGATAAATTCAGTGAGATCATCCGAAAGTTTTCGCAAGAATCGCAGTTCATCATCATAACACATAACAAACGCACCATGACCGGCACAGATATTATTTACGGAATAACCATGCAAGAGCAGGGTGTCTCTAAAGTAGTGCCTGTAGATTTAAGGGAGTTAGCTTGATACACGTAATAACAAAGCTGAGCAGCCATTTTTGTCCACCGAGCGGTTACTGCTAGATAGAAACCTCATTATCCCTCACCTCCATACTCACCACAGCCATGCTCAATTATCTAAAAAATGAGCGAAAAGATCAGCATTACTATCAATGAACCATAAGGCGATGCCGTCCGACCAGAAGCCACGAGATATTCCTGAATTTGATCTTTTGATCTCCTTGCCGGCATTGCGTGCCCCGCCGTTCAAAGTATAAGCGTAAATTTGGATAGTAGCAAGATCGGAAACCCATAAGGTGGTGCCGTCCGACCAGAGACCGACAGGGTTGCTATTGTCATCATCAAGGTCAAACTCTTTGGCGGTATCCCGTGCCCCCGTCGCCAGCGTGTAAGCGAAGATTTTATCACTATCACCAGTGCCACTATTCACGACCCACATAGTGGTTCCGTCTGACCAGAGGCCGACAGGGGTGCTATTGTCATCATCAAGGTCAAACTCTTTAGCGATATCCCGTGCACCTGTCGCCAGCGTGTAGGCATAGACTTTGTCATCATTATCATCGCCGACCCACATAGTAGTGCCGTCCGACCAGAGGCCGATGGGAAAATTGTTGCCCGCACCATTGAGAGCATTGATGTCTTTGTCAGCATCACGTGTGCCCCTAGCCAGCGTGTAAGCGAAGATTTTATCACTATCACCAGTGCTATTATTCACGACCCACATAGTGGTGCCGTCCGACCAGAGCCCATAGGGAGTGGTATTGCCCGCATTACGCAGTGT
>JAPPDO010000368.1:3670-6631 GCA_028821635.1 Ekhidna sp. | reverse complement strand
TATTATTTAGTAATTAATTAAGGTGCAAGTATAAAACAATTAGTTAAAGATGCAAACATTTTTGCAAGTTTTTTTTTATTTTTTTCTCTCCGGGTGTGATTTGTCTTGAACAGGATTTATTTGATTGTTAGGATTGCTATGATTTTTGTTTTTGTTTGTATCATCCTTATCCGGGTGTGGTTTGTAATCCGGCTAAGAAGGTCTGGCGGGAGTGGCTACGCTTTACTATCGCATCTTCTTTGTGTACTTCGTGCCAGTCTCCGTGTTCTTTGTGGTGAGAGAATCTTCCGGCAATCATTAGCTGTTTTTTAAACTTGAACTCCCATTTACATGTTCATCCTAACTTTACATTTCCATGAGCGAGAAAGAATACGAGTTAGTCGAATTGTCCAATGGTATCCGAGTCATTCACAAACAGGTTTCAGATACCCAAATTGCCCATGTGGGCATTATGCTAGATATTGGAAGCCGTGATGAGGCCACTGATGAGCAGGGTCTTGCCCACTTTCTGGAACACATGGCCTTCAAAGGGACCCGAAAGCGTAGCTCCTTCCATATCATCAATCGGCTGGAGTCGCTGGGTGGTGAACTTAATGCGTATACAACGAAAGAGAAAATCTGCTTCTACGCATCACTTCTGGATATTCATGTGGATAAGGCCGTTGAGCTTTTAGCAGACATTACTTTCAATGCGGTATTTCCTGAAAAACAGATCGAAAAAGAACGCACCGTTATTTTAGAAGAGATGAGCATCTATCGGGACTCTCCGGAGGATGCTATCCAGGATGAATTTGATGAGCAGTTGTTTCCTAACCATGCGCTTGGACGGAACATTCTTGGAACGGTGCAGACCGTTAAATCATTCACCCGAAAGAGTCTCCGGACTTTTTTAAATCGTCACCTCAATACGGAAAAGATTATCCTTTCCAGTGTAGGGAGTTATTCAGTAAAAAAGATTGTGCGATTGGCAGATAAGTACATTAAACCTATTCCTCATAAAAATCATACCCCACAGCGATCCCTATTTAATGGCTACACTCCCACTAAAAGAGAAATTAAAAAACCCATCTCACAAGCGCATTTTGCTATAGGACTCCCAAGCTTATCCATCAAAGATGAGGATCATATTCCATTTTTATTTTTGACTAACCTTTTAGGTGGGTCGGGCATGAGTTCAAGGCTAAATTTAAGCCTGAGAGAGAAGTGCGGTCTTGTTTATGGAGTGGATGCAACCTATACCCCTTATTTGGAGACCGGGCAATTTGCCATTTATTTCGCAACAGAATCTAAAAATTTAAAAAGAAGCCAGCGAATCGTTTTGAAAGAAATCGAAATGCTCAAGTCCAAACCTCTTGGCAGCCTACAGCTTCACAAAGCCAAAAACCAGATGAAGGGACAAATGGCACTTTCTGAAGAGAGCAAAAATGCAATGATGCTGATGATGGCCAAAAGTCAGCTGGATCTCAACAAGATTCCAAATCTCAGTATGGTGTTTAAAAAAATCAATGAAATCACCCCATCAAAGATTCAGGAATTGACAAAAACTTGTCTGACAGTCGAAAGGATGAGTTCGCTGACTTATTCTCCGGTGTAGCAGAAAAAATTCACCTTCAGCAGTGGTTGATGAGGTAAGTCATTTTATTTTTACTGTATGGAATTTCTCCCCGAACATCTTCAAAGATATGTAGAAGATCACTCCGATCCTGAGTCTGATTTGCTTCAGCGAATCAACAGAGAGACTCATTTATATGTCTTAAAGCCACGCATGCTCTCCGGGCATCTGCAGGGCAGGGTCTTATCTATGCTTTCACAGATGACTCGTCCCCGGCAAATACTTGAAATTGGAACCTATACCGGCTATGCTACGCTCTGCCTAGCGGAGGGATTAGCGGAGGGAGGAAAGATTATCACCATTGATAATAATGAGGGACTTTCGCATAGAACTAAAGCATATTTCGGCGAATCAAACTTCAGAGACCGCATTGAAATGAAAGTTGGAAATGCGATGGAGATCATCCCTCAACTTGATACGCCATGGGACTTGGTGTTTATTGACGCAGACAAAGAGAACTATTTGAATTATTTCAATTTAGTCATTGATCAAGTGAATAGCGGCGGCTTCTTAATAGCAGATAATGTGCTATGGAGTGGTAAAGTTTCCGATACTTCGGAGAATGATGACACTACGGAGTCGATCCGGGATTTTAATCAAAAAGTGAATGCAGACTCTAGGGTTCAAAATGTTTTATTCCCCGTTAGAGACGGATTAATGGTAATAAGAAAATTATGAAAGTGAGTAAGTTTTTGCTCATCATACTTTGGGTTCTCTCGCTTATAACCGGCACTGCCCAGCAAGTTCCTGCCGAGGTAATGATCGGAGACATGAAACTCCATATCAACGAAAGTGCGAGGAGGCAAATCCGTCAAGAAGTGGAAAGACTGAAACGGAGTTCTGCTTATTTTAATCTTCTGGCAGATCGAATGAACCTCTATTTTCCATTTATTGAAAGAGAGTATCGGAAGCAAGGCGTGCCCGATCAAATCAAGTTCTTAGCCATTCAGGAAAGTGCACTCATATCTGATGCTGTCTCTTCAGCCAATGCGGTAGGTTTTTGGCAGTTTAAAGATTTTACGGGTCGGGAGGTCGGATTGCGAATAGACAGACAGGTAGATGAGCGTCTGAATATCGTCTCCTCCTCAAGGGGATCTTCAAAATACTTTAAGAATAATAATTTTTACTTTGACAACTGGGCCTATGCCGTGATTGCGTACCAAGCAGGTGCGGGAGGTGCAAAAACACACACCAGTGAAAAATACTATGGTTCCAAAAAGCTAAACATAACTAAAGGCACTTACTGGTATTTAAAAAAGTTCATCGCTCATGTAATTGCATTTAGATCTTCCGTTGGCCTGCCCCATTCTGAGGGAATCTGGTTAGATGAGGTGACAGATGCAGGTGGG
>JAPPDO010000368.1:0-3660 GCA_028821635.1 Ekhidna sp. | reverse complement strand
AGATTGCCAGAGAACATAAAGTCAACGTTGAAGAACTCAAGAAGTATAATAAATGGCTGAGGAAGGGCAGAGTTCCGGTGGATAAAACGTATTCGGTTCTGGTTCCAAAAACCGGTTCAAGACCCAAGAATCTTATTGCATCAAATAAGGGGTTCGGGAAGAAGAGGCCAGAAGGGAAAATTTATCCAACTGAAATTAAGCCCGGCATTTCAAAATCAGACCGACCCACCATCATCTCTCTAAATAGTATTCCGGCGATACTTTCCCGGGCTTCTGATGATGTTCATTCCCTCTCGGCACGCTCCGGAGTCAGCGAAAATAAATTCAGAAAATACAATGATATGTTTTTGGTGGATCGTATTAAACCTAATGAATTTTACTATACCAAAAAGAAAAAGAGAAAGTCGAAAGTCGGAATTCATATTGTACAAAAGGGGGAAACCTTATGGGATGTTTCGCAGAAGTACGGTATTAGGCTAAAAAAGCTCGCAAAGAAAAATCGCATAAGTATGATAGATCCGTTAAAGGAAGGTCAGGTGTTATGGATGAGTAAAACGAAGCCTTCCGGCGAGCCAGCCTTCTATCACAAAGCAGAGGGCATAAAAGAAACAAAATATGAACCTGTAAAAGAACTTGAAAAGATAAAACCCATTGAAGTTTCCTATGAGGACAACTCGCCTGAGCGTCGGAAGGTGAAAATCCATACCGTTGCCAAAGGAGAATCACTCTGGAGCATCTCTCAACTATATGAAGTTAATGTTGATGATATTATACGTTGGAATGAACTCCCAAACCCGGATGCGATCAATATCGGTCAGAATATTCAGGTAAAAGCACCCATTGAGGAGGTTTCAGCAGAAAAGAATATCGTAAGACACACGGTCAAATCCGGCGAGACGATGTATGCGATATCAAGAAAATACGGTATGACGGTGGATGAGGTGATGGAACTGAATGGGATGAAGAATTTTAACCTGGATGCCGGTCAGCAACTTAAAGTGTATGGAGAGGATTAGCATGTCATTTCAGTTTAATGTACCGCTCTCTTTATTTGGTTAATTCTATTTTTCAGCCTTCAATCAATCTTCATATCTCCTATAATTTTACCTGCCATGAGGCACAGCAGAAAATAGCTAAGGAGGTACCAGTTGAATGATGTGATACGTTTAGTGACCCGATTGCTAAAGAAGTTGAGCCGTTGGAAGCATTTTACAAAGCAGAAAAAGGGCATCATAATTATTACAATCAACACTAAAAGTAAGGCTATTGCAACGTTATAATTAGCTTTAAAATTATTAGATCAAAAGGAAATAAATTCGTATTTATGTCAATCGTTCCACCACCTGAAAAATCTATCGGATCGCCGAAGCGGCCAAAATCAATTCAGCCGATCTGCAAGCCCAACACGGATTTTAGCATTCTTGCCGTACAAGCAGCGTCTCTCTTTAAGCCAATGTCCTTTGTGGTAAGAAAAATCCGCCTCCTGACTTATCGGAACCTTCGGAAGAGCACTTTAAGAAACTCTTTCACCTCGTCAGACTGCATGTCCCACTCATTGTGTTTTGCATAGGTCTGTACCAGAAATTCTACGGATTCATCAAAAGAGTCGTACTCCTCCAATTCTTCCAATGCCTGCTCAAAATTGCTTTTATCGTTTCGGAAGAGTTCCCTGATGAACATATACCGATGGTTTAGTGAGATCAACTTCATAATGCCGTTGAACTTTGTCTGAGGGTCATGGTGCTCAACAAGAGACTGACCTTCCTTTTCAGGTTTTAGGCCGGTCGTCTCTTCTTGATCTTTATTCTGAGTATCATCTCCTGTATGTTTTTGCTCAGACGATGGCTGCTTGGAGATACCTTTCTTCTTTCTTTTTCCTCCGGAAGGGAGCCGGCCAATTGGGTCTTCCTCCATTCCCTCCTTTATTATCATGTCGTCTTCTACACCAGGCTCTTTATCAGCACTTTCGAGCGGGGTTCTTCCGGGTCTGAGAGCAACCCCCACCAAGTCCTCTTCACCATACTCAAAAAGGTCATCTTCATCAAAATCATCAATATCCAAGTCTTCGGAGAAGATTTTTTCCATACTGATCTCCAAAATTGGAGTAAGCAGTTCGCATAGTTCTTCTACGGCTTCAGTAATGTCAAAGTCGTCAAACTCATCAGGTAATTCATCAATCACATGATCAATAGATAGACCTTTCATATCGGATAGAAAATTGAAAATCTCTTTTTTGTGGATTTTAAGGTATTTGACGGTCCCCTCGATGGCTTTATCGTGAACCTCATCCACACCTCTGCTATCCAAGTCAATTTCAATATACGCCTGAGGCATTGCAGCCAAATAAATAGTATCCTTTATGGCGTGGTTCAACAGCAACTCGAATCGTTCACGTTCAATTTCAATGTGCCGGGAGAGAACATTCATGAACTGTAATATAGCTTGACGCACCTCTTTGTGCTTATAATTGAAAAAAGGACTTTCCAACTTTTTAGTTTCTTCCTGCCAATAGCGAAATAACAGCTTAATGACGAAGAAATTGACCTGCTTGGAGGGTGTCACATTCAGTATCTGCCTTCCGGTAATGACTTTATTGCCGTTTTTAAAAAAGTTAGAAGAGACCTTAACAGCAAATTTCCCACAATAGCTGTCTATAAAATCTTCGTTTAGTTTTCTTTGCATATTCAAATATTGAGCAAATGCCTAAAATAGTAATAACCAATCTTCAAAGTAAAACTATTCAGAGCGATGGTGAAAAAGAAAGTCTTTTGAATATTTTACTCAAAAAGACGGACTGGATGCATGCTTGTGGCGGAAAAGGAAAGTGCACTACCTGCAAAGCAAGGGTTTTAGAAGGTGCTAAAAACTTCACTCCGTACACTCCTGTCGAAAAGCAATACCTGGAACAAGATAAATTACAAAAAGATGAGCGGCTGGCATGTCAGGTGGCACTGAAGGGGGACGTGGTGCTGGAAGTCCCGAAAGAGAGCCAACTACCTCATCTGTCGTATGATTAAATGTCTGTAAAGGCTCAAACAGGAAAAGACCACCGGCTGAATGAAAAGAATTTACGGTTTGATGCTTTTGAATAAATGCGAAAGCACTGTTCGGAAGGTTGGACTGTACCTTGTCAGGGCAGCAATCCATAAAGATTTTCAATCCCGCAATACCAAGCAATAGAATGAAGTGGAAGTTGTGTTTCACAAAAAGTGAATCATTCATTTTTACCACTGCGAAATTTGCAAACCATATTCTGTAGTAACCAATATTTGTGATAAAAATAGTTATGAGGCATTTTGCAGGACTTGTTTTCGTGAGGTATCAGCTAACGATCATTAGCCTGATTTGCGGCGTTCCTGCCTTTTGTCAGGACATCGCAGTGGGCACCTGGAGGACGCATTTTAGTTATCGTAATGCTCGGATTGTGCAAATCACCGACAGCAAAGTTTTCTGTGCTGCCGAGCATGGTTTTTTTTCCAGAGATCTTATCACAGGAGAAACACGGAAGCTATCAAAAATTGATGGATTATCTGATTTGCGGGTGACCGCAATAGATTATGCTTCATCTCTCCGTGTTTTGATCATCGGTTACGAATCCGGTGTGATTGATCTCGTATTTGATGATCGAATTGTGGGCATCACCGACATCGCCTCCTCTAA
>JAPPDO010000224.1 GCA_028821635.1 Ekhidna sp. | reverse complement strand
CTTTTGGCAAATGGGGACAATTAACCTTTTCAGGTTGTCTGTTAAAAGCGATGGAAGGACAGACCCCTGTCTCCGCACTGATTCATGCTGCAACGATGGTGGCGGCAGGTGTTTATTTGTTGGTACGTCTTTCTTCCTCCCTTCCCGAAGAAGTCTTAAATTTTATTGCCATCTCAGGATCTTTAACTGCTTGCTATGCTGCTGTTTGTGCGATTTTTCAGCATGATATTAAAAAAGTATTGGCATTTTCGACCATTTCACAGTTGGGCTATATGGTGCTTGGAATTGGGGTCAGGGCTGATGACGCTGCTTTGTTCCATTTAATTACTCATGCTTTCTTCAAAGCAGGGCTTTTTCTGGGAGCCGCCTCCGTGATTAATGTCATGCATCATGCCCACAGATATGACCCTCAGAATATACGGTACATGGGTGGTTTGAAAGATAAGATGCTACGCACATGCGGAGCTTTTATTTTATGTAGTTTAGCATTGTCCGGACTGCCGTTGTTTTCAGGTTTTTTATCTAAAGACAGTATTCTTCTTAATGTATGGCTGTTTGCAGAAGCAACAGGATCATGGGCTTATATCATTTCAGGCGTGTCGATTTTCACGATTTTTTTAACTTCATTTTATGTGGTGCGAATGGTACTTCTTGTCTTTTTTGGTAATTCGAGAACTGATTTTACCACTTACAAATACAAGGAAAGCAAAAGGCTTTATTGCCCATTAACTATTCTGGGGATACTTTCTCTGTTTATCTTTTTCAACGCCAACCCCTTTGGCCATTCAAGTTGGCTTATCGAATACATGGGATTCCCGATCCAATACGTTACCGGAGGGATTGTTCCATTTTTGTCTATTATAATGATTATCATGGGCATAGTTTTAGCTTTTTACTTCTTTGGGCCAACGTCCAATTATGCTCTCACTTATTTAAAAAATTCCGGTTTTAAACCGAAGTCAGACATATTTACCCGTAAAGGTCTTCCATTAGGCGAATGTTATCATAAGGTTGGTCTTGCTATTTATAAGTTATCGTTGGCTGCTGCTTATCTGGATAGAAAGGCTATTGACCCGACACTTCACTTTATTTCAGTTGGTTCGGTGGTAGGGTCGAAAGTATTAGCATTAATAGATCGTTTTCTGGTAGACGGCCCTGTAAACCTGCTGGCTTCTTTTTCATCCTTTCTGGGAAAGCGATTTGCGGGTTTGAGTGCTAGGGACGGACAAATGCAACTCACCTGGTTGTTAGTGATTGTTATTTTGATTTTAGGTTGGTTTCTACTTTTTTAGTTAATTGAATGCACTATTTGCTTTCTTACATTTTTCTTTTTCCACTTTTTATTGCTTTTGTGTTGTTATTTATTCCATCCGAAAAATGGAAATTTTTCAGAAGGTTGAGTTTAGCAGTCGCAAGCGTTCAGCTATTACTTTCGAGCATTTTATTGTATCATTTTGATAAGGAATTAAAACCCTCAAGTTGGGAGACCGCTTTTCAGTTTGTGGAGCGGTCGGACTGGATCAATATCGGATTGGGGTCTGCTAGTAATTTAAGGATTGAATACCACTTGGGAGTAGACGGAATCAGTCTTCCGTTGGTAGCACTTTCTTCTTTAGTGCTACTTATTGGTGTTATTTCCTCATGGAATATTCGAGAAAAAGCAAAAGGGTACCATATTCTTTATTTAATCCTGAGTGCAAGTATAGTCGGGTGCTTCATCGCCCTTGACTTCTTTCTTTTTTATCTCTGCTTTGAATTTATGTTACTCCCCATGTTCTTTCTCATTGGAATTTGGGGTGGCAAAAGAAGATCCTATGCTTCCATTAAGTTCTTCCTTTACACACTCTTTGGATCGTTATTTATCCTAATCGTAATGATCGGCCTTTACATGAGTATTGAACAAGGAGGTGTTAATTCTTTCAGTATCATTGCAATGCTGGACGGGCACTATCTTAAAGATTCTATATTAAATCCCGCTGAAAATGGAAAAATCATAGGTCGATCTGCGAGAGCCTTAGCTTTTCTTTTTTTATTGATCGGATTTGGGATCAAGCTCCCTTCGATTCCTATTCACACATGGCTCCCGGATGCCCACGTTGAAGCCCCAACACCCATTTCTGTAGTGCTTGCCGGTCTTTTATTAAAGGTGGGTGCTTATGGGCTTTTCAGAATTCTGTATGGCATTTTTTCGGATATGACTATCAAATATGCGGTATGGGTGGCCTTATTCGGAGTGCTTTCAATCTTGTATGGAGGGCTGAATGCGCTGGCCCAGAACGACCTCAAGAAGATGGTAGCTTACTCATCAGTTTCTCACATGGGCTTTGTTTTAGTTGGGTTAGCCTCCTTGACTTCTGCCGGCTTCTCCGGATCGTTATTTCACATGATCTCCCACGGTATCATTTCTCCTGCACTTTTCCTTTTAGCCGGCGTGATCTATGACAGAACGCATAACCGACTCATAGATAATTTTAGCGGACTTGCCTCCAAAATGCCTGTTTATGCCTTCTTTACTGCGATATTCTTTTTCGCCGGCTTAGGATTACCGGGATTATCGGGATTTGTAGGGGAGTTGACGATTTTAATGGGTGCCTTCTCCACCGCTCTTTTTGGACGATGGCTGGCTGTTTTAGCGGTTTTAGGTATTATTATCTCCGCAGCCTATTTTTTGTGGGCCATTCAACGGATGTTTTTTGGACCCTATTTTGTACGAAAGTCCGTCTGGCAGGATGAGATGTTTGACCTGACAGTCAGAGAAAGAATCATGCTCATCCCATTGGCCATATTCGTGCTCATATTAGGAATCTTCCCAAGCCTGATCTTGGATTATTCAAATGAGACCATCCATTTCTTTCTCAATTATGTTAGCCAATTCAGGCCATGAATTTGAGAGATCAATTAGTTCAAATACTAAGTGAACTGTCACTGACGGCACAGGAGTCATCACTTATTTTAGGAGCATTGATTTTGTTGTTTACCAGTCTTATTTCTGCGAATGAAGTGCTCTTAAAATGTATCTTTATTTTTTTTCTGAGTATCGCATCATACTACTCCCTGCAAGTATCTTCCTTTGGTTTTATTTTAAGTAATAGTCTGTTGATCAGTCATTTAAACGACAAATTCAGTCTGCTCTTAATTGGTTCGACGGCTCTTGTGGTACTTTTCCGGCGAAAGAAGCAGGTAACAGAGTTTTACTTTCTCACCTTATCGCTTCTCGTGGGCGGCCTCTTTATGACTAAGGCTAATAGCTTACTTGTTGTTTACCTGGCAGTAGAGTTGGTATCCTATTCGTCTTATACCCTGTCCGGATTTTCCTTCACGAAAAAAGGGAACGAAGCAGCGATAAAATACTTGCTTTTTGGGGCCGTAACCTCCGCTATTTTACTGGTTGGATTAGGATTAGTTTATGGTGCGACCGGAAGCCTCTACTTATCTTCCTTAAACGCATTTCTTTTTAATTCAGCGTTATTGCAAACCGGACTTCTCTTTGTCATTTTTGGGATTTTCTTCAAAGCCTCCATTTTCCCCTTCCATATTTGGACCCCCGCCGTCTATCAGTCTGCACCGGTAGATGCAGTCGCCATTTTTTCTATTGTTCCCAAGTTGTCAGGACTGATACTTTTACATAATCTCCTCTCCCAAATTCGATTTTCAACAAGCCATTGGGTAGTAGAGATGGTCATGTTGATGGGTATGATTACGGTCATTGCAGGCACGTTAGGTGCATTAAGACAGACTAACGCTAGGCGCATGATCGCTTTTGGTTCCATTGGGCACACCGGATTTCTTTTTGTTTTTGCAATAGGGAATCAGCTTTCTATGGATGCCTTCTGGTTTTATGCTCTGGTCTATGCAATCATGAATATAGCTGTATTTTATATTATTCATTGTTTTGAGACCCATTCAATTGAACAAAACAACCAATATGCACTCATTAATAATCAGACATTGATGCTCGTTTCTTTTACATTCGTTCTGATCTCACTTGTTGGTATTCCACCGCTCTCAGGGTTTACTGCGAAGTTTTTTTTATTCTCATATTTGTGGAACTGGTATCAATCCTCCCAATCTAATTGGATACTCGCTTACTTGTTGATTACTGTTTTTGCAACAGTGGCCGCATTATTTTACTACCTGAGAATTCCATACTTTTATTTTTTTCATTCAAGCATGGAAAAAAGGGAAGCAAAGTCAATAAAAATTACTTTATCGGTAAAAATCGTCACAATTCTTCTCACATTTATTCTGTTATTGCTGTTCTTTGTGCCACAGTTGGTTATTTAGACATCTAAATTTACTGCGATGAGCGATCCAGTTAAACACGAGTGTGGCGTTGCACTTTTAAGGCTTCGGAAGCCCCTTCAATATTATATTGATAAGTACGGCTTGTCATACGCTGCAAAAAAGATGTACTTGTTGATGAAGAAGCAAAGCAATCGGGGACAAGACGGCGTAGGGGTTGCTAACATAAAAATCGGTCTTTCTCCGGGGTACCGATACATAAGCAGGTACAGGACGATTGATGGAAATCCCATTGAATCCATCTTTAGTAAAATCAGTCGGAAGTATGAAAAGGCAAGGAAAGATAAGTCCGGAGATCATGGCAATGCCGCATGGCTAAGGGAGAACTATGCTTTTACCGGAGAAGTGTGGCTGGGACACCTTCGATATGGAACACATGGTAAAAACAATATTGAAAACTGTCATCCTTTTCTGAGACAGAATAACTGGAGAAGCAGAAACCTCGTGATGGCCGGCAACTTCAACATGACCAATCTGGATGAACTTTTTGACAAGTTGGTTGAAATAGGACAATTCCCAAAGCAAAAGGTGGATACGGTAACGGTCATGGAAAAAATCGGCCACTTTGTTGATGAGGAGAACCAGCGAATTTTTGATAAATACAGTAATCAACTGCCCAATGAAGAGATCACCCATAAAATTGAAAAAGAAATAGACCTCCAGCGAGTACTTGAGAAGTCATGCAGAGACTTTGACGGAGGCTACACTATGGCAGGACTGCTGGGGTATGGTGCTTCTTTTGTTGCAAGAGACCCTGCGGGAATCCGTCCTGCATACTACTATGCTGATGATGAGGTCATTGTAATGGCTTCCGAAAAACCAGCCATAAAAACAGCCTCCGGATGCAATTATGATGAAATCAAAGAAATTACCCCTGGACATGCTTTAATCATCGGCAAGGAAGGTGACTTTGAAGAAAAGCAATTCATAGATCAGTTACCCGGAAAATCATGCAGCTTTGAGCGAATTTACTTCTCCAGAGGAACAGACCCTGATATTTACAATGAAAGGAGAAAATTAGGGGAATTACTCGTCCCTCAAGTATTAAAAGCCATCAACTTCGACCTTAGAAATACCGTCTTCTCCTACATTCCGAACACTGCCGAAATATCCTTTCTCGGGCTAATGCGCGGCATTGAAGGATACATGATTGAAAAAAGAAAAGAAGTGATCCTCGACAGAAAACCGTCCGCTGATTCGGTAGAACAACTGCTGGCCTTTCAGCCAAGAGTGGAAAAGCTCGTACTGAAAGATGCAAGGCTCAGAACATTCATCACCGACGATGACAATCGAGATGAGTTGGTCTCCCATGTTTACGATACAACCTATGAGGTCATCAACAAAGGAACCGATACACTCGTCATCATTGATGACAGTATCGTAAGAGGGGTAACTCTTGAAAAAAGTATCCTCACACTTCTTGACAGGCTGGAACCTAAGAAAATTGTCATTGTCTCCTCTGCTCCTCAAATTAGGTTCCCGGACTGCTACGGCATTGACATGAGTAAGATGAGGGAGTTTGTAGCCTTCAGAGCAATGCTGGAATTGCTGAAAGAAAAGGACAAAGAGCATCTGCTTGATGAGGTGTTTGATAAATGCCTCGCTGCTCAGGCTGATAAGGTTCCCGTGAATCATGTGAATGAACTCTATCAGCAGTTCACGGATGAGGAGATAGCGAAGAAAATTTCTCAAATCGTAGTGCCAAAGGAGATGAATGCGAACGTCGAGGTGGTTTATCAATCTGTTGAGAACCTGCACAAAGCCTGCCCCAACCACTTGGGAGACTGGTACTTTACGGGCAACTATCCCACAAAAGGAGGATACCGTGTCGTAAACAGAGCCTTTATCAATTTTATGAAACAAGCGGAGGTAAGGGCCTACTGATCAGGTTACAAACCGTAGATATTCATGCGCTATCGTACCAAAAATGACAGTTTCCTCTAAAATAAATACAGGGGATTCACTCCCCTTGCTACGGCTTATCAGGCGGCCTCACTCTTTTTGGCTATGTCGTAGACGTGTTTCTCCTATTGTAATAGTAGAATCGAACCGGAGGGCAGTTCAGATATTCCAATCCTCATTTAATCGAGCGATTGCATGATGCGCTGTCATATCAAACCGGCAAGGCACTATGGAGACGTAATTATTGGCTAACGCCCATTCGTCATTATCCTCTCCTCTGTCGTGATTTACGAAGTTCCCCACCATCCAAAAGTATTTTCTTCCATACGGGTCCTTTCGCTCATCAAACTGCTCTTCCCAGAGAGCATTTGCCTGTCTGCAAATTTTAATGCCTTTGATGCTATCGTTTTGAATCGGAGGGAAGTTAACGTTCAGTGCA
>JAPPDO010000121.1 GCA_028821635.1 Ekhidna sp. | reverse complement strand
TGCTTTAAACAATGATTTTGCGGCTTTATTAGTTAATATCCGGTTCATAATTTTACTATTTAGTAATTAATTAATTAAGGTGCAAACATAAAACAATCATTTGAAAGATGCAAGCGTTTTTTCGATTTTTTTTTTATTTATAAGAGTAGAAATTTAACCCTCTAGGTGTAGCGTGTATAGGTGCCTGCACCTTCTTATCCTGACCTGAGTTCGGTGTAACTTTTCAATTTTAGCCGGGCTATGCAGTCTTTTTTGATAGACAGACAGGAAATCTTTACAAAATCATCTAATAGAACAGGATATTTCGATAATTTTATCACTTGATAGTATAAGGTAAGTTTTTAGTTAGTCAACAATCCCAATTTACTATATGAAAAACATAAAAATTTGGAATGTACTGCTAATCTTTAGTTTCATTTCTTGCAGTGACCCGTCCATATATCTGCCGGAAGATATTCGGAACCCACAAATTCTTGAGAGAAATACACTAGCCCCTCACTCAACCATTTTCCCTTTTGAAAATGAAGAAGTGGCCATGTCAGGAAGTTTAGAAAATTCTTCAAGGTATCTTTCATTGAATGGTATTTGGAAATTTCACTACGCCGATTCTCCTGACAAAACCATTTCCGGAGTTCACGAGGATACTTATGATTTAAATAAGCTATCAGATATAAAGGTTCCGGGAAATTGGGAACCTCAGGGTTTTGGAACACCCTACTACCTCGATGAGGAGTATCCTTTTGAACCCAATCCTCCACTGACTCCAAGCATTAACCCTGTAGGCACCTACAAAAGAAAATTTAGCCTTCCGAAAGATTGGGAAGAGAAGAAAGTTGTCCTCTACTTTGGGTCTGTTAGATCTGCCATGTACTTGTGGATCAATGGTCAAAAAGTTGGTTTTGCGAAGGGGAGTAAGGTTCCAATCGAATTTGATGTCACTGACTTTTTGAAGAGTGGTGAAAATGATCTCACGGTGCAGGTATATCGGTGGAGTGATGGTTCTTACCTAGAGGGTCAGGATACTTGGAGAATTAGCGGACTGGAAAGGAACGTTTATTTGTATCAAGTGCCAAATGTCCGGGTTTATGATGTTTTCGTAAAAGCGTCTTTGGATAGCAGTTATTCCAATGGAAAACTGGCAGTGGAAGTACTGTTGAGAGACCATGAAAACAGTTCAGTACCTTCCACACTAACAGCAAAACTCTTTGACTCATCAAATCAATTAGTTTGGTCAAAGGAGATCAGCAAGTCACTTCAATCAAGAGAAGAAAAGATTATTATATCCGGTGAATTAGCAAAAGTCTCGACTTGGTCTGCTGAGGATCCAAACCTTTACAAACTCCTAATTTACCATTCATCAGGAAAGAGCCTAAATGAGGTCAATAGAATCAATGTAGGGTTTCGAAGTGTGGAAATTAAGGGGAAGCAACTACTTGTCAACGGCCAACCAATTTATATTAAAGGCGTGAATAGATGTGAATGGGACCCATATCTTGGAAGATACGTCACAAAAGAGCAAATGCTTGAAGACATTCGATTGATGAAGCAGAATAACATCAATGCAGTCAGAACCAGTCACTACCCGAATGACGAGTATTGGTATGAACTATGTGATATGTACGGTTTATATGTAGTTGATGAAGCAAATCTAGAGACACACGGTATGCAGTTTCATTCTGGCAGCTATGAGCGGCTTACCAACGATACGAATTGGAAAAATGCTTTTGTAGATCGATCACGAAGAATGGTAGAAAGAGATAAGAACCATCCCAGCGTAATAATTTGGTCCATGGGAAACGAGGCGGGAGACGGATCAAATTTTGTAAGTACATACCAATGGATAAGGAATCGTGATGAGACTCGACCGGTTCAGTATCAGGAAGCCCGGTATGAAGATCATACCGATCTGGTGGTACCCATGTATAAGGATGTTAAATTCATTGAGGATTTTGCCACCGGAAATGACCAGCGCCCGCTGGTGCTATGCGAATATGCCCATGCTATGGGTAATAGCGTTGGAAATCTACAGGACTACTGGGATGTAATCAAGAAGTATCCGAATCTTCAAGGGGGGTTTATCTGGGATTGGGTTGATCAGACTTTTGCCCGGGAAAACCAAAATGGAATACCTATATGGGCGTATGGAGGAGATATGGGTGATCCCAAAAGCATGAATGATTCCAGCTTTTGTGCCAATGGGCTTCTGTATGCTGATAGAACTCCATACCCATATCTTGAAGAAGTGAAAAAAGTATATCAAAATTTAACGTTTACAGTGCTAGACACACTGGCTGGTGAGTTTGCATTAAGTAACAACGCGGCCTTCACCACAACTTCAAATTTTGAATTTAGCTATGAGATATGTGAAAATGGAGAGCTGATTAAGAGATCGGCTTTACCAATAGGTCATATTGCTGCCAACTCATCAAGTCGCTTCAAAGTAAAATACCCGAACAGTATCAATCTTGATAGAAACGAATATCACATAAACTTTTACGCTCATCAAATAGAGCCCCGACACCTCGTACCTAAAGGACATCTGGTTGCTAAGGAACAAATACAGATTACTCCAAACAACTTTGGTAATCCAGATGGTATTCCATTCACTTCAGGTCTCAAATCAGGAGATGTTGTGGAGAAGGATGATGGGATCTATGTTGATGCGAAGAGGTGGACTGTTGGTTTTGATCAACAATCAGGCTTTATGTCCTCTTTGATCGCTGCCGGAAAAAATCTATTGATTGAGCCGATGGTTCCAAACTTTTGGAGAGCCCCAACAGATAACGATTTAGGAAATGGACTACAGAATAGGTCAAAATTTTGGAAAGCTGCTTCAAAGGATGCAAAATTGATACGTTCAATTCATTCAATTGAATCTGGTGTTTTTGAATTTAGCACTGATCATAAGTATCTTGATTATACCCAATCTAGCAGATATAGAATAGATCAGCAAGGAAAAATTCATGTTCATACCATCATTGATATGCCAAGTGGCTTGCCGGAGATTCCAAGAATCGGATTTAATATGATCTTTGATGGTCAGTTGCACAAAGCAGCCTGGTTCGGTCGAGGACCTGAGGAGAACTACTGGGATCGCAAAAGTGCTTCATTTGTAGGAATATATGAGTCCCTTGTTCAAGATTTACCCACGCCATATCTAAGACCACAAGAAAACAGTAATCGGTCGGATGTCCGGTGGTTTGAAGTGACAAATGAGAACACTAGCGGTTTAAGGTTTGAAAGTAATTCACTGATGAATTTTAGTCTTTTCCCTTTTCACTATAAGGAACTGGAACACTACTCCAACGAATTCAACAGGCATGGTTCTGAAATTTTGGACGAGAATATTACGTACCTTAATCTTGACTATCTGCAAATGGGAGTGGGAGGAGATAATTCATGGGGTGCCAAAACACATGAAAAATACACAATCCGGCCGGGAAGATATGAGTACTCATTCACCATTTCACCAATTAACTGAAATCTTATGAAGGCAGAGGAAATAAGTAAAGTCTCCTCCTTATTCAATGTTGGTGAATTGTTCTCCTTTAAGGAACTCTCAGGCGGATATGCTAATCAGAATTTTTTCTTAAAAACAAGTAGTGGCGACTATGTGCTCCGAGAATGTGTGCAACAACCAAAAGCGTTATTGCAATATGAGCTTGATCTCATGCACATACTAAGGGAGAATGACTTTCCAACAGCATACCCTATTTCAAATGGTACAGATGAGTTCATAATCTGTTTGGAGAGGAGTACTTTCATGCTATATGAGTACAAAACCGGAAGTGAGCCCACAATTAGCGTGAAGACTGCCGCCGAGATGGGTAGTGCAATTGGCTTTCTCTCCACAATTCAGAACTTTGAAACGCTCCCGCCTAAACGGAATACCCTAGATTTTTTCTTCATTGATCAATTAATCAGACAATTTGAAGAGTCCAAAAATCCAATAGATGATGTATTTGATTTCGTGTTGGTCTATGCGAATAAACTAAGGTCTGTGGCTAAGCAAAATCTTCCTAAAGGGCTGATTCATGGTGATGCTTTCCCGAACAACACCGTATTTGGTGTGAATGATGATCTGATAGCAATTATTGATTTTGAAGAGGCATGTGTAGACAACCTTATTTTGGATGTTGGCATGACAATAAATGGCTTCTGCTTCGTCGATAATCGACTTGATGAGCAACTACTGGAAGCATTTTTAAGTGCCTATACATCTTATCGAAAAATTGACGAGGGTGAACAGAAAACACTTTTTTCATTTATTCAAGTGGCAGCATTCACTATGCTTTGCTGGCATCTGAGATTTGACCTGGTCAACACCCCAAATAATACTCAGGAACTACGGGTTCGCGAACTAATGAATCGTATCTACGAACTTGAAAAATGCAACTGGATTAATCAAAAAATAGCTTTTATCAACAAATGAAAAATTTACTTCAAAAGAGTAATGACTGGGAAATACAGGGAATCAGTTTAATGGAGATAAAAAAAAGATTCGGTTCTCCACTCTATATCTATGACTCAGGAGAAATCGGACAACAAATTGAAAAATTTAAAAAGGGGTTTATCCAATCAGACCTTAAAATAAAATATGCCTGTAAAGCTTTGACCAATCTGAATATACTCCGACTGATGCGGCAGAACGGATTGGGGTTAGATGCTGTTTCCCTTCCCGAGATACGCATGGGCCTAAGTGTCGGTTTTAAGCCTTCCGATATTATTTTCACACCGAACTGTGTGAGTTTCGATGAAGTAGTTGAAGGCGTTAATCTGGGTGTGAGAATTAATTTGGAGAATATTTCTAATCTAAAGAAGTTCGCAGATAAGTATGGATCATCTATTCCGGTCTGTATAAGACTCAATCCACAGATTTCATCTCAGGAAAATTCAGACAAAGTTAGCTGGTGGCACAACCAATCAAAATTTGGCATTTCAATTGACCAAATTGAAGAGATTGAGAGAATGGTTGCAGATAATCGTTTGAGTGTCAATGGCATACACATCCATTCCTCCTCAGTGATCATGTCCACAGAGGTTTTTATGGGAGCGGCAAAAACAGTTTTTAATATTGCCAAAAGATTTAATGATTTGGAATTCATAGATTTTGGCGGCGGAATAAAGCTTGATGTAGGAGACGGGAATGAAGTTATTGATATTGTAGAACTTGGTGCGACCCTAGACAAAGAGTTCAAATCTTTTTGCAATGAATACGGGAAAAGACTTCAACTGTGGTTTGAGCCCGGACGATTCTTGGTAGGAAATGCCGGATTGCTTCTCACCACGTGCGTACTAAGAAAAAGAAATGGAGGGACTGAGTTTGTGGGTGTAGATTCCGGGTTAAATCATCTGATAAGACCAATGTTCTACGATGCTTATCATGAAGTTATTAACATATCCAATCTTCTGGGAAAACAAATGAAATACACTGTGGTAGGGAATATCTGTGAAATTGATAACCTTGCTAAAGATAGATATATTGAAGAAGTTTGTGAAGGAGATGTGATTCTTTTCAAAAGTGCCGGTGCCTATGGATACAGCATGGCATCAACGTATAACTCTCGGTTTAGACCCGCTGAAGTCTTGATTCATAACGGTAAAGCGAATTTAATTCGAAAAGCAGACAGCTATGAAGATTTGATACGAAATCAAATTGAGATTGAACTCTAATGACAAGTGATAGGCAAAATTCTATCATGTCCCGTCCTGAAATAAGCTGAGACTAAGAACTGTCAAAATGGAAAAGAGAGAAGAGACGTTGAACCTAGTAAAGCAGAGTTTCTTTAGTCTTAACTCAGAAACTTTACCACTCATTTTCTTATATCCGAAATAAGGTATATTATCCTAATTTGGGTTAATAATTTGTGATTATCAGATTAAATATATTGATAGTAGGATAATGTTCAATATAATTATTCAAAAAGAAGGAATTTTTCATATTATAAACTACTTTTATACTTAAAATTGGATAGAAATGACTATCTCCATCAAGGTTCACAGTGATTTTCAATAAGTATTTCATGACATTAAAAACATTCGTAAAAATCAGCAACGTGACCAGCCTTAGTGATGCAAGGTACTGTGCTGGCATGATGGTTGATTTGTTGGGGTTTAATACTGACCCAAGCTCAGAAAATAAAGTATCACCGACCGATTATTATGAGATCAAAAAGTGGATTTCCGGAGTCTCTTTTGTTGGAGAATTTGAAAATGCTAATAAAGATAATATCTGTCAGGCATTAGGCGAATATGCTATTGACTACATACAGATCGCTGACTTAACTGCGGTAGAGGCCGCAAGTCTCTTAGGTAAGCCGCTTATTTTTCAACTATCAATTAAAGCGGAAGAAGACCTAAATCAGTTGAAATCCACGCTTTCCTATCTTGACAGAATAGTAAAGATAGTGGTGATTAAATCGTCCAATCCGGAGTTGTTTGATATGATCAATTCTAAAATAAGCAATTATAACTTTAATCTTAAATTATTAAAAGGTTTTGGGGTTACAGCAAATCAGTATTTGTCTAATTTTAGGGGATTAGAAATGGAGGCAACAAGAGAAGAGAAGCCCGGATTTAAAGACTATGGAAACATAATGGATGTGTTGGAATCTATTGAAGAAGATTAATCTACACAGACTTTAAACCACCGTAGCACTTAGTTC